>NZ_CBDRFA010000017.1:0-121913 GCF_965343085.1 Nocardiopsis synnemataformans
CGCGCCGGCGGAGGAGATCGCGGCCGCGTGCAGGGCCAGGGCCTCGGTCAGGGTGGACTTGCCGGCGTCGGGGTGGGAGATCACCGCGAACGTGCGCCGCCGGGAGGCCTCGCGTGTGACCTCGGCCGTCACCTTGTCCGCGGTCGGCGCTGTTGTGGTCACTGTCGCTCCTTACGGTTCTGTTCTCACGTGGTCGCGTTGTTCCTGGTGCGCTGTTCGCGCAGCCGTCCGGCGAACTCCTCGGCCATCGCCAGTTGGTCGCGCAGGGTCTGGCAGCGGGCCACGATGGCCGCCTCGAAGGCGTCGAGCCTCTCGCTCAGCGCCTCGCGTTCGTCCCGTCCGGTCTCGGCGGCGTTCAGCCGGTCCAGGGAGGCCAGCAGTTCGCGGGTCTCCTCCAGGCTGAAGTCCAGCGGCTTCATCCGCTTGATCAGCTGGAGCCGGTCGACGTCCTCCTCGGTGTAGAGGCGAAAGCCCCCACGTGAGCGCGCGGACGGTTCGACCAGGCCGACCTCGCCGTAGTAGCGGATCGTGCGCAGGGACAGGTCGGTCCGCTCGGCGACTTCGCCGATCTGCATGTGGCCCGCTTCGGGCATCGCGGCACCTCTTCTCATTGAATCTACTCTAACGTTAGATTCGTTTATTCGGTGTCGGTTGTCGTAGCGCGTCACGGTAGCGCGTCTGTGGACGAGGAGGGCGTCATGCCACGTCAGATGACCTGTCCAGCCTGCGGTGAGGAGGAGGATCTGGTCGGTGAGCGCAGCCGGGAGGGCATCCGCATCCGTTGTGGAGCATGTGGTGCCGGGTGGGACAGGGACACCCCTTACACCTGTGCCACCTGTGGTGGTGCGGACGTCCACATGAGGCCGCAGGCGCTGACCCAGTACTCCCGGGGTACCCAGCTCTCGATCGTCTCCTTGCACTACATCCCGTTGTGCGGCGTCTGCGACGCGGACATGCTCGCTCGCGCCAACCAGCAAAAACCCGTCCCCGGCCAGTACCAGCCGGCCGCGGCCGTCCGTCGCGGCGACGCGGGGGAGGGTGAGAGCACGCTCATCCTGCCCCGGTGATGACCTTCCGGTATTTCTACTCTAACGTGAGGGTAGAGTTCTGGGTGCCGGGAGTTCGGCGCGCCGCTCGACTTCCTCCCGCGTGTGCTCCTGGGAGGGGGGAGGGGCGCGCCTCCGGCTTGCCGCCGAGATGTTGGAGCTTGTCATGGCCTACTACCGAATCCGGACGAACGACGGGTCCTCCACGAGCCTTCGGGCTCAGCGCGTGCGCACCGACGCGTCCCGCCTCTATCTGGAGGAGAACGTCGCCGGTGTCTGGCGCGAGGCGCGTTCCTGGCCCCTGGGGCGCGTTGAGTCCCTTCAGCGCCGTTTCACCGAGAACGACGGCACGTGGACCTGGTTGACGGAGCCGCTGCCCGCGCCCGTCGGGGTGCGCGGCTGGAACTGACCCGACCTCTTTCGCTGGAGGGCGCCCCGGTTCCGGACGTGCTGGTGAGAGTCGTCGCGGACAGCTGGTCCGGGCGGGTGGGGCCACGCGGTGATCACGCACTCCGCGGTACGTCGTCCAGATGCCTCCACAGGTCACGCAGATGGGAGTAGGACCCCTCGGGAAGCCTCGCCAGGGCGGTGAGGACCTCATCGTTCGCGTCGTGCAGGTCCGCGGCGCTGATGACCTGGCCCCGTGTCAGGGGTCCGGAGCTGAAGGCTCCCTCGAGGGAAGCGGCGATGTCGGTTCGGGTGACCATCGGTTGTGCCTCCACAGGGCGAAGCGGTGAACCTTCGGGCCGGGGCCGCGGCGGTACCGCCAGGGAAGACGGACCGTGCCGTCGGCCGTACCGCCGCGGGCCGGATGGTGGGCGCGGAATCGAGGATGCCGCCACCCATCGCTCCACACTCTACCCTTCCGTGAGAGTAGAGTTGTCTCCGAGACCACCACCACGGACGGAGACAACCCGATGTTCTCCTCACTGCCCGATCAGCCTCCCGCTGCCCGGGAGTCCCTCGACGACCCCTTCAGCGATCGCGACCAGGGCTGCCTGGTCGCCGCCGCCTGTGGGGACGCCTTCGGTAGCACGTCGTCGCACAGGCCGGAGGTCCCGCAACTCCTGAGGCCCACCGGCATCACTGCTCTGATGGCCGTTCTGGCCGAGCACCTGTGTCAGCGGACGGATGCCCAGGAGGCCGCCGTCGACCAGGACCGTCTGGTTCGGGAGTTCACCGACGCGTGGCAACGCGACCCCGGCCGGGGCTTCGGCGGCGGGGAGATCAGGATCTTCCTCTCCGTCGTCAACGGCGTCTCCTGGGAGAGCGCGTCCGTCTCGGCCTTCGGAGGAACGGGGTCGTACGGGGCCGGTGCCGCCGCGAGGGTGGCCCCCGTGGGCCTCCTGCCCGTTCCGTTGAACCGGCTGGTCCAACTGGCCAGGGACAGCGCGTACGTCACCCACGCCCACGCGCTCGCGCTCGAGGGCGTCGCGATCCAGGCCTGCGCGGTGGCCTACGCCCGTCGCGCGGACAGGGGACAGTCGCTGGCCGCCTCCCACCTGTTGTCGACGGTGGCCCGCTACTCCTCCGCTCCGGAGTTCCGGTCCCAACTGGCGCGGTTGGGCGCCCTTGCCCGGGGCCGCTGCACCCACCGGGACGTGGCGCGTGCGCTGGGGGAGGGCGTCACCGCGGTCGAGGCCGTTCCCCTCGCGCTCGCCGCCTTCCTCCGTTCCCCCGACGACCTGCCGGAGGTGGTGCGTTTCGCCGCGGCTGTCGACGGTGGCGGAGGACGCGTGGCGGCCATGGCCGGGGCCCTCGCCGGAGCACGCAACGGGGTCGGTGCCATCCCCCGTTCCTGGTTGCGCTGCCTGGAGGACGTCCCGGAAGGCTAACCAATTTCCTTAGTCATCCCTAGTTTTGTGCATGTATAGTTGCGCGCATGGAGTTGCTGCGCATGTCGAAGGCCGCGAAGCGTCTCGGGATACACCCGATGACACTTCGCCAGTGGGCTCTCGACGGCAAGATCCCGTTCACGTGGGTCGGCCGTGAGCGCCGCTTCTCCTCCGTCGATGTCGAGAACATGAAGCGCGGCAGCGACTCCGCGACCTCCCGCCCACGCCGGGAGGTTCTGTATGTGCGGGTCTCCGGATCGTCTGGGCAGGAGTCCTCGCTGGAGGCCCAGGAGAAGGAGCTACGGGCCACATCCACGGGCGTCATCGTCAAGGTGGTGCGCGACCGTGGCTCTGGTCTACGGGAGAACCGTCCCGGCTTGAACCGGGTGCTGGCGATGGTGTCGGACGGTACCGTGACCGCGGTCCGCGTCACGCATGAGGACCGGCTGGCCCGGTTCGGTGTCGGATGGCTTAAGCGGTTGTTCGCCGTGTACGGAGTCACGGTGGAGGTGCTGCACCCGAAGAAACTCGGCGGCCGGGACGAACTCCTGGAGGACTTCGTGTCGCTGGTGACCACGTTCGCCGGGCGTCTGTACGGGATGCGCAGTGCGCAGAACCGCAAGCGGCTACTGGCCGAGTCCGGCCAGTGCAGCGACCAGAGCGAGGCCACGTGAGTCGCAAACCGCAGCTCGCCGAAGGCGAGACCTCCCGCACCGCCTGCGTCCGCGCCCTGATCCGCGCGAGCGTGGACGAGAGGACTGGCGAATTCCTCACCGCCGCCGCTGTGGTGGAGCGCGCGGGCTGATGCGCCGACCTGGTGTCTGGCATGGCAGGTGCGCTGCTGGCCGAGCGCTGGAACACCACCGACGTCGACGTGCTTGCTGCTGGTGTGGACGCGGGCGGTGGGAAGCTGCCCTCGAACGCCTGGATGGCGCTGCGCCGATTGGGCTGGACCGTCGCCCCGCCCGAGGGTGTGAAGGTCAATGACCGGATCGTGCGTATGGCCCAGGAGCAGGCCGGACGCGCACTGCGGTCGGTGAAGTGGCGGGCCGACCTGGCGGCCGGTGTGCTGGCCACTTGGCCCACCGACCCGCGCAAGCGCACCCCACAAGAGTGGGATCAGGTGCGAGAGGCGATACCCGGTGGCGAGTACCTGCCCTCCAGCGTGATCCGCTCCCGCACCCGCCAGGTCCTCTCCTTCGACCGTGAGTACGGCCGTCGCCCGGCCGATGTGTTCGAGCTGGAGCCGACACCCCGCGCCGCCCGCATGCTGCTGCTCGCCGCGTGCGACGGGCAACAGGCCACCGTCGAGCGCTCCACGGCCGAGCCGCAGCGGGTGCTGCTGCGACTGCAACTCCCGACCCGGCCCGACCCGCAGGCGTACCAGGATTGGACGTGGGTGGCCTGTCAGATCACGCTGCCGCCGACCGTTCCGGAGAACGCCGTGATCCACCTGCCCACTCTTCGGATCGTGGGCGCGAAGGTGCGGGCTGATCTCGCCTACACCCACCCCGTGCCCAAGACCCAGCGCACCGGCCACACGATCGCGCTCGGTGTTGACTGGGGGCTCAACACCCTGCTGTGCGCCGGAGCCGCCCAGCTCCACGACGACGGCCGTATCACTACTCTCGGATCGGGTGCGCAGTTCCGCGCCGCCGGGGTGCTCGCCAAGCAGTATCGGCTCCGCCGACACTCCGAGTGCCTGCACGCCAAGGCCGATCACTACGCCCGACTCACCGACGCCACCCTGGACCACAAGGCACAGGTGCTGACTGAGGAGATCCGACGCGTCTGCGAGCGCCGCTCGAACCTCAACGATGCTCTTGCCTGGAGTGCAGCCCGCTGGGCCGTGGACCAGGCCATCGCCGCCAAAGCCACCGTGATCTACCTCGAAGACCTGCGGTCGATGGAAGCGGGCGGTATGGCCCGCACCCACAACACCCGCCTATCCCAGACGGTGCGCGGCCGGATCGCCGACCGCATGCGGCACTTGGCCGCCGAGGTCGGGATCGCCGTGGTCACGGTGCCGCCCCGCAACACCTCCAAGCACTGCCCCTGCTGCCTGTCCCCGCTGCGACACCGCAAAGCCCCCGACAAGCCCGCGGTGAACGGCTGGAAGTGGGCTGTCTGCCCCGATGCGGAGTGTGGCTGGCAGGGCGACCGCGACCACGGGGCATGGCGCCGGATCGCAGCACGTGGCCTGACCCACCAGGCCAAGACCGTCATGGACAAGACCAGCAGCACCATGGTGATCCGCAGGGTAGTTGACAAGTTCGAAGCCGAGGCCGTCATCACGGTCGGGCCGAAGACCAGCCGGACGGACCGGTCGAAGACCGGCCCTACCCGGCCACGTTCCAACCGCCTCGCGCCCAGGCGACGCGAGGTTCCCTCCCCAGCACAACCGCAGGGTCGTGCTGGCAAGCGTCCGGAGGGACACGCACCAATGGGCCGAACCCGGCTGCCCCGCGCGGCCCACCGGTACCAGGGCGTGCACACGATCAGCAGACCCACCACCGGCCACAGGCCGCGAGGAGCAGTACTGGGCGCGGGCTTCCACCTGCATGCTCATGCCTCCCCGCCATGGTGGGCAGAACCCACACCAGACACTATGTCTCGTATGGGCTCGCTTAGCTGATCAGAGACGCTGAGAGGCGTTCGGTGCCGCTCCGGTGAAGGACAGGCCAGGGCTGGGATATGCGTGCCCTGCATGTCGACGCATGTCGGTGGACTGCCGCAGGTGCACAGCGGGATGGTCCGCGCGCAGACGAGGGTGCGGCGTGCGGGCGCTGACCGCCGCTGTGCTGGCCATGGCCTTGGCCCACGTGTTCGTCCCCCACCCCCCGACGGCAACAGGCCGCGATCACGCCGCCGCCCCGCCGTCGGGAACTGCCGTCCGCGCCCGCCGGGAGCCGTCCCGCTCAGAGTCCGCCGGACTTCTCCGGCGAGCAGATGCGGCGGGCGAACGTCACCCGAACTTCCTCGCATGGAGGGGGTGCCCACCGCGCGCGAACGGCACGTACCGGGACAGGCGGTGAGGTGCTCGCTCCTCACCCCGGTCCCGACGCGGTCGGAGGAACCCTGGTCCGGGAGTTCCTGCGGGCCCTCGCCTCTTGTTTCAGGCCTCACCCCCTTGCCTCTTACGGGAGAGCATGAGCGTGGCCGCGCCGGCCACCGCCAGCAGGACTCCGGCGGAGAGGAGTCCGAGAAGCCTGCTTCCGGTGAAGGGGAGCTTCGCCTCGTCCCGGGGCAGGGGCTCCCCGTCCGGATCGGTGTTCGCGGGGGGAGGACTCTCATGGCCCGGGGGTCGGGGATCGGAAGGCTCCGGGCCGCTGGAGAGGGTGAGAACGATGTCGTCCCATCCGATCAGCCTTCCGTCCGTCGCCGTCACCGCCAGGCGGTGACGGCCGACAGGGACGTCGGCCGGGATCGCGAGCCGGTACTCGGCTTCGGGACCCACCGTGGCCGTTCCCAGGCTGGAGGGCGTGGAGAACAGCCAGTTCTCCACCTCCTGGCCGATGTACTCCCCTTCCAGACCGACGGTGATCGTCGTGCCGACGACCGCCGTGTGGGGGACCGTCACACCACCGCGGGCGGGATCGGTCAGGTCGTCCTCGGCCGGGGGGCCCGGCGGCTCGGGTTCCGGCTCCGGCTCGGGTTCGGGTTCGGGTTCCGGCTCGGGTTCGGGCAGGGTCACCGATGCGGAGGCCTCGGAGCGGGGAGAGGTTCCGACGCTGTTCGTCGCCGACACGACGGCGCTGTAGGCGGGGCCGGGAGAGAGCCCGGAGAAGGAGGCGCTCAAACCGTCTCCCCCAACCCGTACGGTGGCCTCCTCCACCTGGTCCGCCAGCAGGGTGACGTCGTATCCGGTGACGGGCGTGCCTCCGTCACCGGCGGGTTTCCAGGAGACGTCGATCGTGTCCTCGCCGCTGACATGGGCGGACACCGAGTGCGGAGCCCCGGGAACGGAGAAGGTGCGCACCGGGTCCGAACGCTCTGACTCCCTCCCCGGAGCCCCGTCCACGACGGGGGTCACCGTGACGGTGTACTCCGTGCCGGTCTCCAGCCCCTCCACGGTCACCGTGGTCTTCTCGGGGGGCACGTCGGCCGTCGCGGTGACGTCCTCTTCCCGGTACACGCTCACCAGGTATCCGGACAGCCCGGAGGGGGACACCGCGTCCCAGGCCACGTTCACCGAGGTGCCCGACGCGGCCGTGGCCGTGGGCCGTCCGACGGTGACCGGTCCTTCCCCGGCGTCCCCGGTCGTGGCCTCGGCCGCCACCGAGGGAGGGGACGTGCCGACGGCGTTCGTCGCGGTGACCACCACACTGTAGGCGGTGGAGGGGTCAAGACCCGTGACCGTGGCGGACAGCTGGTCGGCGGGCACGTCCTGGGTCACCACGACCTCGTCGTCCCGGCTGACGATGACGGTGTAGGAGGTCACGGGGGAGCCTCCGTCGGAGTACAGCGTCCACGAGACGTTGAGCGAGTCCGGGCCGGCCGCGGAGGCCCGCACGTCGATCGGCTGCACGGGCTCGGTCGCCGCGGGTTCGATCTGGACGTAGTCCGACGCCTCCGAGGGATCGGACTCCCCGTGCGCGTTCACCGCCCTCACCTGGGCACGGTAGGAACCGACGGGCACGTCCTCGAACCTGTGGCTGTGTGAGGAGGCGTCCACCTCGGCCGTCAAGGGGATGCCCCACACCGGTTGGAGCGTCACGGTGTATCCCGTGACGGGAGAGCCTCCGTCGGTGGCCGGGGCTTGCCATTCGACGTCGACCACGCCGCTCTCGGGGGACAGCGCGGTGGGCTGTGGCGGTGGGGCCGGAACCCGGCCGGGTTCTTCGTCGGGCGGGCAGTCGGCGGGGTCGACGCCGGTCACCGGTGTCGTACCCACCGCGATCGTGAGCGTGCTGCGGTGCGACACCTCTCCCGAGCCCGCGAGGGCCGCGCTGCGGACCGTGTCCAGGCAGTAGACGCCTTCCTCGGTGAAGGCCCAGGTGCCGTGGGCGTGGGTGTCCGGCGGGATCGCGAAGGAGTCCCGCCCGTCGGAGGAGGTGTCGAAGAGGACCTCCGGGTCCCCGAAGGCCCCTGTCTGGTACAGGAAGAGCTCTCCGGGGCCGTGGAACCCCTCGATACGCCAGTCGACGTCTCCTTCGAGAGCCCCTGGAGGCAGTTCCTCCGTGGACCATCCCGGCCACAGGAGCCCCTGTTGTTGTTGCTGGTTGACGGACCACAGAGGCGTGTCGGGATCGCCGAGGAAGGAGAAGCGTTCGTCCGAGGGCACCACGGTCCGGCTCTCGGGCAGGAGTTGGAGGACCGTCTCCTCCGGCAGACGGTGGATCGGCGCGCCCGGTGTCGTGTCGTCCTTGACCCGGGTGAGCAGGTCCCCGGTGTCGGACAGAACGCTGGTCACGTCCACGTGCCCGTCGTTGAGGACGACGGCTCCCGCCTGGTTGGTGGAGCCGTTGGGGACGTACACCTCCTCGTCGGGGCCGGGCTCCTCACCGCCTCCGCCACCTCCGCCGCCTCCCTCGTGGGAGCAGGGCACCACGGCGGAGCGGTCGAAGCCGTCGCCCGCCGCGAAGGTGAGGGTCGTGTCCGTGGAGACGGGCGTGCCGTCCGCCAGGGTGGCGGAGAAGGTCAGCGGCACACAGTAGACACCCGCCTCGCTGAAGGTCCACCGGGAGAAGGCGTCGGAGAAGCCGGGGCCGAGCGTGTAGGTGTCCTTGGGATCCTCGCCCGAGTCGAACCCCTCTCCGGGAGGAGTGACCAGGGCGTTCGTCATCGTGAGTGTGCCCGGCCCCTCGGCCCGGCCCATCGTGACGGTGAGGTGCGAGTCCTCGGCCAGGGCACCGGGAGCGAGGCGTTCGGTCGACCACACGAACCCGGAGGAGTCCAGGTCCGAAGCGGGGATGAGGTTCCTGTAACCGTCCACGGACCAGGAGCCCCGCCAGGACATGTTCGACGAGTAGACGGTGTCTTCGGGGTCCTTGTGGGCCACGTCGAGGGAGGCAGCCGAGGGGGAGACGGCCACAGCGGTCCTCAGCTCGTCGCCGTCGAGGAAGACCTCCAGCGCTCCGAGCTGGGAGGAGAGCGTCAGCGCCTCTCCCGGGGACTCCACGGCGGGGGCGGGCTCCGGCAGGGAGATCGGAGGCCGCTCACCGCCGGTCCCGCAGGGGACCACCCGGTCCCGGGGTGTCTCGTTCCCCACGAGTACGGTGATCTGCTCGTTGGCACTGACCCATGATCCCGATGTGAGCCGGGTGCGGGCGGTGACGTTCAGGCAGTAGACCCCCTGCTCGCTGAAGGCCCACTCGTAGTGCGAGTGCCCGTGGGTGGGGATCGCCGAGTCCGGCAGCCCCTGGCGGGTACTCCACACGAGGTTGGCGGACTGGGTGGCTCCAGGCCATCCGACGTAGACCTCGCCCGGACCGCTCACCCCGTCCAGGGTCATCGACACCGGTGTGCTGATCTGGGCGGTGTCCAACGACTCCAGGCTGAAACCCGGCCACAGCGCCTGTCCGCCGTCGGGGTGCGGGCGCCCCGCCGCGGGGAAGTACCAGTAGGTGTCTCCCTCCTCCCCCAGCAGGCCGTAGTCGGTGTCGGACACGGTGTTCCCCGTGTCCCGGGAGGCGGGGACCGTACCTTGCAGAGTGTCGGCGAGGACGACCGAGTCCAGTGGGGTCAGGTCGGCGTCCATCCCGAGGACGAGCTCTCCGTCCTGTAGGGCCACGCGGATGTCGTGGTGCCCGCGGTCCACGAAGGTCGGGCCGCCACCCGGTTCGGCGTGGGAGGTGGAGAACGACCCGAGAACGCAACAAGCCGACACCACCACTGCCCCTAGGGCGCGCGAGCGCCACTGCGGTCTGGGGGACATGGGGAACCTCTCTGAGGGACCGCCCGGTCCTGGGAACGTGTCCGGCGGTCGGGGGGATTGTTCTGGGGGAAGCCCTGCGGGGCCGGGGCCGAAACCCCGACCCCGGCCCCGCAGGTGGATCAGCCGACGATGAAGGTGAAGGGAACGGTGGCGGAGGAGACCCCGCCGGAGGTGACCCGGAACGAGAGGGTGTAGGTGCCGGGGGCGGTGAACTGCCACTTCACGTGTTCGTGCACCGGTCCGCCGTAGGTGGCGGAGGGAGCCGAGGGGGTGAAGAGGGCGGTACCTGCCTGGGAGGCGCTGAATCCTCCGGCGCCGCTGCCGCTGTAGGAGGCTGACACCAGGGTGTAGGTCACCGAGCCCGACAGCGTGGAGTCACTGGCGAATCCGGCGAAGGGCAGCCCGTACGTGGTGGCGTCGCTGTAGGACTCGGGCAGGACGTAGCCGCCCAGGGCGGGGGTGTTGGGGACCTTGATGGCGGTCAGGGCGGGGGAGAGGAGCCCGGAGGGGATCTCGGGGTCTCCCCAGGGCACGGCGTCGTTCTTGACCTCCAGGACGATGGATCCTCCGGAGAGGCGCGCGTGGACGACGTCGACGTGCCCCTCGTCGATCTCGTACACGGCGGCGGCTGCCGGGGAGGCCACGGCGATGGTCAGGCCGATCGCGCCGGCCAGCGCGAGCAGGAGCGCCCGTGCCCGGTGCGGCACCGATGCCCGAGGTCGTGGGGAGGCGGGGGCGAAGACGCGTGTACGCGTTGCGGTGGACATGGGGTGTCCCTTCTGGGGTGAACAGGTGGGCGCCGACCCGCTCCCGGGACCGGGCGAGAGGCCAGTGGGGGCTGGGCCGGGCGCCCACCTGTTCGGTTGGGGGTGTGGTGACCGTGCTCCAAGACAGCAGGGTGTGATCTGTCCGTTGTGTCGTGGATTCGCACGGTCGCCTGTGATGCTATTTGAAAATGATAATCGTTTTCTAGAGAGGCTCGCGTGACCTGGGTCACTGTGTGAAGAGTTGTCGGGGATGTGGGGATGCGCGCGCCGAGGGGGCGGCCGGTGCGGAGGCGGCGGAACGGGGGGGCGTTCGCGGTGGCGGCGGTTGGCCGCGCGCTCGTCGCCGCCCCCTGGCTCGCGGGCGTCGGGGTGGAACGGGTGCAGCCTTCGGGAGGCGGGGGTGCCTGTCCGGAACCGGGGCCCGCGCGCGACCGCGATCAGTTGTGCTGGGAGGTCCCGTCCGGAGCGGCGCTCGATCCCGTGCCTTCGTGTGCGGACGTGGCGGGAGCACCGCGGAACCGTGGATGGGCGAAGACGAAGGCGGTGATGACGGCCATGATGACGGTGCCGGTGATGACGGGCAGGGGCGGCCAGACACTGTAGAGGGCGGTGCCGGCGGTGGGGGCGACGACGAAGGTCAGGCCCGTGGTGGCTCCGATGAGCCCGGCGAGGCCGCCTTGTTCCTCGCGGCCGACCAACAAGGTGGGGCCCGCGGTGTAACCGGGCATGGCGGTCCCGATGCCCAGGCCGATGAGCGCGATGGAGCCGAACAACGGGAGCGCGCCGACGTCGGGGATGAGAACGGCGAAGCCGATCAGGGCGACGGTACCGCCGACGCGCAGGAGGGTGGCAGGGCTCCAGCCGCTGCGCGGGACGATGACGCCCTGGGCGAGGACCAGGCCGAGGCCGGCGGCGAGCATCGCGGCGCCGGTGAGCACCCCGGCGGCCTCGGCGTCGAGGGCCAGGCGGTCCTGAACGATGAACCCGGTGATGACCTGGATGAACCCCAGCGCGGTGAACATACCGAACCCGGCGAGCAGGAAGGGCCAGACGCGTGTGTCGGTGGGCCGGACGCGTACGGGCTCGTCGATCAGAGTGGTCCTCGGCTCACGGTGCAGCCGGACCGCGACGAGGAGCAGACCAAGACCGAGCAGGACGGGAACGGCGATGAGCGGGGTGAGCAGGCCGAAGGCGGCCAGCAGCCCGCCGACGACGGACCCGGCGATCATCGCGATGCCTTGTACGGCACCGACACCGGACATGCCCTTGACCCGTGTCGCCTCGTCGGTGGTGACGTCGGCGATGTAGGCCTGCGCGGTGGGTGGGACGGCCGCCAGCGCGGTGCCGAACCCGATGCCGCGCAGCAGCACGAACAGCGCGAACAGCGTCACCCCGGTCAGGGCGCCGCTCATACCGAGATGGGAGGCGAGCGCGAACAGCGACGTCGTGACCACTCCGAGGGCGAGCGCGGCCACCAGCACGGGCTTGCGGCCCCAGGACTGGGAACGCCTGCCCCAGGCCTGGCTGGTGAGTACGACCATGATCGCCGCGGCGCTGATGGTGACCCCGACCTGCCACTCGGCCAGGCCCACCTCCCGCGAGAGCGGCGCGATGATCGGGTTCAGGGTCATCTGCGCAAGGTAGGCCAGGAACACCGCGGTCAGCAGGAGCCGGACCTGCGGGCCAGTCGCGGGGCCGGGAGTCGCCGTCGGGCGGCTCCCACTGGAGTCTGTCATGCGCGGGTCTCCTGGTGTGCGGCGAGCGTGCCCGGGACCTGTTCGAGCTCGTGGCCGAACGGCTGACGAGCGGGTGAGGTTGTTGCCGACCGGTCAGGCGTGTTCATGGTGCCTGTGCTGGCCGTGCACGTCCCACTCGGGGAAGGGGTCGTCGAACGAATCCCAGGGGGAGGCGAGCTCCTCGTCGGTGAGCAGGCAGGAGCGCAGGGCCGCCTCCAGGGGGCCGTGCCGCAGGGAGGTGCCGATGAACACCAGTTCCTGCCGCGGCTCCACCGGTTCGCTGTCCGCCAGGTCCTCGGGGGAGTAGCCCAGGGCGGCCCCGTCGGCGGGGTCCCACACGCCCGCGGGTTCGAACCGGGCCACCGGCCCGGCCTGGGACCACAGGCCCGTCGTGCGGGCACGGGTCGCCAGCCAGAAGAAGCCCTTGGCGCGGAGGACGGTGCCGTGGCGGTCCCCTCCGAACCCGCAGGAGAGCAGGTCCCACAGACGGCCGGGGTGGAAGGGGCGGTCGGCCCGGAAGACCAGGCTGGAGATCCCGTACTCCTCGGTCTCGGGCACGTGGTCGCCGTTGATCTCCGCCACCCAGCCCGGGGCGCGGGAGGCGCGTTCGGGGTCGAAGCGGTTGGCCCCGATGAGTTCGCGCGGGTCCACCCGGCCGTGCGCGACGCGCAGGACCCGGGCGAGCGGGTTGAGGCGCCGGATCGCGGCCTCCACCCGTTCGGCCTCCTCCCCGGTGACCAGGTCGGTCTTGGTGACGAGCAGGAGGTCGGCGAACTCCACCTGGTCCACGAGCAGGTCGCTGATGGTGCGCTCGTCGTCCTCGTAGGCGTCCAGTCCGCGCTCGGCGAGGTCGTCGCCCCGGTGGAGTTCGGCGAGGAAGTTCGCGGCGTCGACCATCGACACCATGGTGTCCAGGCGCGCCCCCTCCAGGAGGGGGCGCCCGTCGGGGCCGGGGACGGAGAAGGTGGCGGCCACCGGCATCGGCTCGGAGATGCCGCTGGACTCGATCAGCAGGTGGTCGAACCGGTCCTGCTCGGCGAGCCGGGCGACCTCCCCCAGCAGGTCGTCGCGCAGGGTGCAGCAGATGCAGCCGTTGGTCATCTCCACCAGGCGCTCGTCGGTCCGGGACAGGTGCCCCTCGCCCCGGACCAGGTCGGCGTCGATGTTGATCTCGCTCATGTCGTTGACGATGACCGCGACGCGCAGGCCGTCCAGGTTGCCCAGGAGGTGGTTGAGCAGGGTGGTCTTGCCCGCGCCGAGGAAGCCGGACAGCACGGTCACGGGCAGTTCGGTGAGTGCGCTCACGGCCTCAGCCCTTCGGGAGGAGCTTGTACAGTCCGGCCTCGGCGGGGCCGTGGGGCAGGACGCGCAGGCGGTGGGGCGCGGTCTCGGCGCGCAGTGTCTCCTCGGTGAGGGTCCACCAGGCGTAGCGGACCTCGTCGCGGGTGAGGACCCGGTCCCCCTCGTGCACCTCGTAGGTCATGTGCCACTCCACCTGTTCGGGGCCGCTGGGTTCGGCGGTGGCCCAGCCGACGTAGGAGCGGCCGCCGACGCGGACCTCGCTCATCCGTGCCCGCTCCACTCGCTCGGGTTTCAGCGGGGCGGCGAGGTTGAGCAGGACGAACGCTCCGGGTGCCAGTCGCGGGGCCAGGTCCTCCCACAGGCGGTCGCGCTCGTGGGGGCTGAAGTGGCCGATGAGGTTGGCCATCACCATGCCGCCGATCCGGTCGGGCAGGTGCGCTGAGAGCAGGTCGTCGCCGTCCACGGTCACGCGGTCGCGCAGGTCGGGGTCGTCGGCGATCCGGGAGAGCAGCACCGTCCTGAGCAGGAGGGAGGGCTCGACGGCCAGCACCCGGGCGTTGGGCAGGGTCGCGGCGATGAGGCGGGTTCCGTGGCCGCCGCCCGCGCCTGCGTCCACGACGGGACCGGAGTCCCCGGGCAGGGAGCCCAGTGCTTCGGAGAGGGTCGACCGGTGGTGTTCCCACCACCCGGCGATCATCATGTCCAGGTACTGCCCGGAACGGGTGTAGGGGTCGTCGTACTCGGTCAAGGGTCGTCCTCCCTGGGGTTCGACGTGTCGAGGATCTGCATGGAAACGAAAATCGTTTTCAAACCTTAGCAGTCACTGCCGCCATCGCTCTCCAAGAGCGGGGCGAAGGGGTTCTCGCACAGCGGGCCGTCCCGTTCCCAGGCGAGGACTTCGTCATCGGTGAGCAGGCAGGAGTCCAGCAGGGGGAGCAGGCGCGGTGTGTCCACGCCCAGCCCGGTGAAGGCGATGTGCTGGCGGCGGTCGCCCGTGCGCGGGTGCCAGTCGAAGGTGTCGGTCGGTCTGCGCAGCTCGGCGGCCAGACGGCGTGTCCCCGCCGGCAGGGCGGCCAGCCAGGGGCCGCTGCGCTCGAAGGAGAGCGAGAGGCCGACCGCCTCCCAGGACAACATCGCGTCGGGCATGCCCGCCAACCACAGGCGTCCCCTGCTGCGCAGCCCGGCGCTGGCCGTCTCGTCCAGCGCCTCGAAGAACCGTTCGGGGTGCAGCGGACGGAACCGCCTCCACACCACGGTTTCCGCCAGGTCCTCCTCGGTGTGCGGAGGAAGGGGAGGGAACGCGGGCGACAGGCGGGCAGCGGCGTCAACGCCGTCGAAACACCTGCCGAAGAGCGGCGCCAGCTCATGTGGGGAGGGCTCGGCCAGCAGCCGGGCCGAGGGGTTCAGGTGCGCCAGGAGGGACAGGCACAGCCGTCCCCGGAGGTCGGCGCGCCCAGCTCCGACCAGGGCGAGGTGGTCGGCGTAGTCGACCTGGCGTAGAAGGGTCTCGGCCGTCGTGCGCGGATCGTTCCTGTCGGAGCTCAGGCCACGCGAGTGCGCGATCTCGCCGCTCGCCAGATCCGTCACGCACTGCTGGGCGTCCACGGCGGTGACCACCCCGGCCAGGGTTGTGCCGGTCCCGCCGCGGTCCGAGGACATGAGCGCTTCGGCGACGATCGCCGGGTCGGTGCCCCCCGGCAGCTCCACGATCCGGAGCGGGCCCTCTCCGCGGTGTGTGGCCCGCGCGGGGTCGAACTGTGACGCCGTGGCGCCGGGGGCGGCTTCCGACAGGATGCGGACGACGCGGCGCCGGGCCTCGTCGTGGATGCCGGACACGATCACCGTGCGGGTGGACCGACCATCGGTCACGACTGTCCTCGCTCTCCAGTGCACGGCAAGGCGAGGACGGCGACCCGAGGGCTCTCCGGGGGCGAACCTGGGAGCCGGTGCGCGCCGGTTCTTGGGTACCCCGCCTTGCAAAAATGAAAACGGTTATCATAATCTCTTACGGAGTCATCCGTGTCTACCTCGTGCACTCCTGACCCCCAACCCCCGATCGAGGCCCCTCGTCCCCCCACTTTCTGTGCGCTCCACCGAAAGGACCGCGCAGCGCTTCTCGTGGAAGGGCCGCACTCCGAGGAGTACAAGTTGAGAACCCGCCTCAGACCCTGGCTCGCCCCGGGGGCGATCGCCGCAGCCCTCGCCCTCGCCGGCCTGGGCGTGGTCCCGGCCGTCGCTGACGGCGGGGAACGGCTCGTCCTGGATCACGGTCACGTCGACGTGGCCGCGACCGTCACCGACGGGACCTTCTCCATCCGGGTCAAGGACGACACCGTCTCCCCGTCCGAGTTCCGAGAACTCGATGACGTGGTGTTCCACGTCACCTCCGAAGCCGCCGTCGACATTCCCGACACCCCCGCCTACGACTTCACCGGGGCCCCGGGCGAACGCGCCTACGTCCTGCCGCAGCAGCAGGCCGCGAACCTGTTGTGGCCCGGGTGGAGTACCGAGCACCTTCCCGCCGGTTACCTCGCGCCCGACGAGTACATGACCTTCGAGCTGACGGGCGTGGCGGGACCGGAGGGCTCCGACTTCTCGCTGTTCCAGACCGGCGCCTTCGGGAGCCCCCAGCCGTTGCTGAGCACGGTCACGGGAGCGGGCTCCCTGGAGGTCCGGCCGCAGTACGCCCACGCCCACGGGAGCTGGGTGTTCACCGACCCCGGCTACTACTTCCTCGACGTGCGCTACGCGCTGGAGAGCACGGACGGTCCGGTCGAGGCCGGGGAGACGCTCGTCGTCGCCGTGGACTCCGACCCGACCACGATCCCCGGCGAGGGCCCCGAACCGACCCCGAGCCCGGACCCGACCGGGGATCCCGAGCCCACACCCGACCCGACCGGGGACCCCGAGCCGACTCCCGGACCCACCGGGGATCCGGAGCCCACACCCGGTCCCACCGGGAAGCCCGAACCGACCGAGCCTCCGGCCGACCCCGTGGTGCTGTCCGAAGGGCACGTCGACCTCCGCCCGGTCATCGAGGACGATCTGACGGTCTACGCCGGATACGACGACCCCTCCGCCGGAGAGAAGGTCTACTACGACGCCGACGAGGTCGTCTTCCACGCCAAACCGGAGTCGAGGGGAAGCGTCCCCGAGGGCGACGCCTTCTCCTTCCTCGGAGAGTCGGGCGAGGACCTGTGGATGCTTCCCCAGGTCCAGCAGGCCGACCTGCTGTGGCCGGGATGGAGCACCGAGGACATCGGGGCCGACCAGCTGGACGACACCGCCGGGGTGGACTGGACCCTCACCGGTTATGACGGACCGGGCGCCTTCTCCCTCTTCCAGAACGACGCTTTCGGCAGCCCCCAGGTGATCTTCCACACCGGTGACGGAGTCCCCGACACGCTGACCGGGATCCCCGCGGGTGTCCACGCCCACGGGAACTGGGCGTTCACCGCCGAGGGCCACTACTGGCTCGATCTCTCCTTCTCCGCCACCACGTCGGAGGGCCGTGAGCTCGAGGGGGAGACGACCCTGGTCATCGCCGTCGGCGACGTCGACCCGAGTGAGGTCCCCGATCGTGACGGCACCGGCACCCCGGACCCGACCGCGGATCCCACCGACCCCTCCGGACCCGAGCCCCGGCCCACGGACGGGAGCGGTGGCCTTCCTCCGGCGGGCGGCGGGTCCACCAAGCCCGACCTCCTGGCCAAGACCGGTTCGTTCCTGGTGCCCCTCGTCATCGGGGGCGTGCTGGCCACCCTCGTCGGCAGCAGCCTGCTCATGGTGCGCCGACGTACCGCGACTCCCATCGAGGAGAACTGATCGATGCATCCCCTCGCTCTTCTGCGCGCGGGAGCCACGGCGCTGACCCTGACTCTCGTCGCGGCCTTCCCCGGCACCGTCGCGGCGGACACGGCATCCCCTGAGGCGTCCGCGTCCCCCGGCGTGCCAGAACCCCCCGGCCTCCTCCTGACCCTGGACCAGGACGAACTGGTGCTGGAACTGGCCGGTCACGGGCCCGAGCCCGCGACGGCCGCTGCTCCCGACCCGCCCTCCACGCCGTGGGAGGAGACCGGTCCCGCCACGGAGGCGGTCCCCCAGGTGGGGGGAACCGCGGCCGACCAACGGCACGGACCCGAGCGCGAACCCGAAACGGCGCTCGTCGCGGTGAGTCCGGCGACCCTGGGCACCGACACCGTGTGGCTCTCAGGCCTGTCCCCCCACGAGACCGATCCAGAGCACGCGGTCTCCGCCGCCTCCGGTGTGGACACCACCGGGGTCCGGGGTTCGCTCGACGACTCCGTTCGCGTCACACTCACCGAGGTCGAAGGCCCCGGTGAGGTGGGGCTGTACACCGAGGGATTGGCGCCGCTCCTGCTCGGTGACGGTACCGAACCGGTATCGGCGGCCCTGCCCGAAGGACGGGTGACGGACGCCGCATGGGGCTTCGGTGAGCCCGGGGAGTACACCGTCACCTTCGAGGCCGCGGCGACCCTGTCCGACGGTCACGAGGTCACCACCGAGCGGACCCACCGCCTGGTCGCGAGTGCGATGGCGCCCGTCCCCGAAGCCGCGCCGCCCCGGGCCCCGCTCCCGCGGCTCCCGGAGCGGCCTGAGGCCCCCGATCCTCCCGAGCCCGCACAGGAGGCCGACGAGGCCTCCCCGTCCGACGAGGCGTCGGACGCGCTGGTGCGCCCCATGGCCGCGGACGACGAACCGGCGGTCGGGGGAGAGACCGTCACCCTGAACGACGGCCACGTCGACGTGGCGGGCAGGGTCATCGACGGGGACCTGGAACTGTCGGTCAAGGACGGCACCCGGTCGGGCACGACCACGTGGCGAACGCTCGACAGCGCGGTCTTGGAGGTGGCCGCGGACGCCCGGCAGGAATGGCCCTCCGGCTCCTCCTACGACTTCCTGACCGAGGCCGGAGCCGACGTGTGGATGATCCCCCAGGTGCAGAGGCAGGGGGTGGTCTGGGCCGGGTGGAACACCGAGGAGATCACGTCCGGGCAGGTCGACGGCCAGGTCACCTGGACCCTGCACGGAGTCCGCGGGCCGGGCGGGTTCGCCCTGTTCTCCACCTCCTCGTTCGGCAGCCCCGAAGTCCTGTTCGACGGATCGGAGGGGGCCAACTCCTTCGAGGTCCCCCTGGGGACGCACGCGCACGGGAACTGGGCCTTCGCCGCGACCGGAAGCTATGAGCTCGACTTCGAGATGAGCGCGACCCTGACCGGGGGCGAACGCGTCAGCGACACCGGAACCCTGAGGGTGACGGTCGTCTCCGGCGGTGGCGGTTCCGGTGGAGGCGGTGGTAACGGCGACGGCGGCGGTAACGGCGGTAACGGAGACGGCGGCGGTAGCGGCGGAGGCTCCGGCGACGGCGGTGGATCCGGCGCCGGAGGCGGCAGCGGTTCCGGTGGCCCCGAGGGGCGACTCCCCAGGACCGGCGACGACCTGGTTCCGTTCGTCCTCGTGGCCGCGCTCCTCACCCTGCTCGGCGGGACCGCGGTCCTGGCGGCTCGGACACGGCGGCGTCCCGACGCCCCGACGGCGTGACAGGGAGCCCGACGACGATGAGAGAGCACATGCGCGCCATCCGGGCGGCCGCGGCAGCCCTGGCACTGACCACGGCACTGGCCGGCTGTTCGGGTGCGGCCTCCGGCGCTGACGGAGGGCTGACCGTGGTCACCACCACGGAGATCCTCGCCGACCTGGCCTCCCAGGTCGGCGGGGACCTGGTCGACGCCTCGTCCCTGGTCCCGCCCGGCGGGGACCCCCACTCCTACGAGCCGACTCCGGCCGACGCGGTACGCGTCACCGAGGCGGACGTGGCCTTCACCAACCACCTGCTCCTGGAGGAGCAGGCCCTGATCAAGGCCATCGACAACAACATCCCCGAAGACGCCCTCAACGTCTCCCTGGCCGAGGTGTCCGAGACCTACGGCGCCAACGTGATCCCCCTGGTGGAGGACCTGGGGCTGGACGTCATCTGGTTGGGGCTGCGTGTCCGCGGGGACGGGGAGGGTCTGGGCGCGACCCGGACCTCGACCGTGCACCTGAGGGCCACCGGCCTGGACGGGCCCGGAGACCTGCGGCTCTACCTCACCGAGGCCCTGGGCACCCCGGTGGTGTACTTCGACTCCGCCGACGGGTTCGACGAGACCGATTCGGCGCCCCTGCCCCCCGCGGCCCACACCCACCTCAACTGGGCGTTCGACGAACCGGGCGAGTACACGCTGGACCTGGAGGCCTTCTTGGAGGTCGAGGACGGGCAGGCCCCCACACCGGTCGCGGAGGGATCCTTCCGGCTCGCGGTGGGGATGGAACCGCGCGACGTCGAGGGGGGCGACGGCCTCCGTGTCCTGGACAGGGGGCACACGGACCTCACCGTGGACCTGGACACCGGGGAGATGTACGCCTACGTCGACGAGGAGGTGGGCGCCGACCAGGAGATCGTCCCCGCGGACGAGATCGTCATCGACGTGCCGAACAAGGCGGTGGAGACCGTCCCCGACGACCCGGCCTTCTCCTTCCTGGGGACGCCCGGGGAAGAGGTCTACCAGCTGCCCCAGGCGGTGCTCGGCAGGCACGTCCACGGGGAGATCGACCCCCACCTGTGGCAGGACGTCTCCAACGCCGCCGCCTACGTCCAGCTGATCCGCGACACCCTCGTGGAGGCCGACCCCGGCAACGGGGAGACCTACCACGCCAACGCCGACGCCTACCTGGCGGAGCTGGCCGAACTCGACGCCCACGTCACGCGGACCATCGAGGAGATCCCCGAGGACCGGCGCCAGCTCATCACCACGCATGACGCGTTCGGCTACCTGGCCGAGGCCTACGGGATGACGGTCGCCGGTTTCGTCGTCCCCAACCCCGCGCAGGAGCCCAGCCCCCAACAGGTGGCCGCGCTCACCCGGACGATCGGCAACCTCGACGTCCCCGCGGTGTTCATGGAACCCAACCTCGCCCGCCGGGCCTCGGTGCTCACCCAGGTGGCCGAGGACGAGGGGGTGCGGGTGTGCAAGCTCTACGGGGACGCCTTCGACGAGGAGACGCGGAGCTACACCGGCATGATGCGCCACAACGCCGACGAACTGCTCAGGTGCCTGGGATGAACCCGGTGAGAGACGGAAGAGGAAAGATGCGCACAGGCCCATGGGCTCGATCCGCCACGGCCTTCGTCGGCGTGGCGCTGCTGATGTCGCCCCCGGTCGCGGCCGCCGCCCAGGACACGGACGGGGGCAGCACGGTCCACTCCGGCGAGTCGCAGGCACAGGGGCGGGCGGTCATCGCTGACGGCCACGTCGATCTCGGCCCGCGCTTCGTGGACGGGGAATGGGCGCTCCAGGTCCGCGACGACACCGTCTCCCCGGCGGTGTGGCGAGACCTGCCCGACGTGGTCCTGCAAGCCGCCGACACCGCCACCGTCGAGGTCCCCGACGACGAACGCTTCGCCTTCCTGGGCGCCCCGGGGGACCAGGTGTGGATGCTGCCCCAGGTCCAACAGGACGGAGTGCTGTGGCCCGGATGGAACACCCAGGACCCGGAGGTCGCCTCCTCGGTCGACCGTGAGGTCACCTGGACCCTGCACGGTGCGGAGGGGCCGGGGGACTTCACCCTGTTCCTCAACACCGACTTCGGGGATCCGCGGATCGTCTTCGACGGCGGCGGGGAACTGCCGCAGGAGACCGGTGTGGACCTGGGTACCCACGCTCACGGGAACTGGGCCTTCACCGCCCCGGGCACCTACCTGTTGGACATCGGGATGAGCGCCGCCACGCTCGACGGGGAACAGGTGGAAGACCGCGGGTTCCTGGCCGTCCACGCGGGCGAGGAGAACCCCGAGGCCGCGTTCGACCTGCTGGCGCAGCGGTCGCCGGCCCAGACCCCGGACGCCGCCGCCGAGGGCGGCACCGGTGACCTGCCCGGGTGGGTGTGGGCCGCGGGCGGCGCGGGAGCGGTCGTGCTCCTCGTGTCGGCCGTCCTGCTGGGACTGCTCCTGGGCCGTCGTGCCCGGAACGGGAGGGAGTCATGACCGCCGGTGTGCTCGACGTGGAGGACGTGGCCGTCGACCTGGCCGGTCGGAGGGTGCTGACCGGGGTGACCATGAGCGTCGCCGCCGGGGAGACCGTCGGCCTGATCGGTCCCAACGGCGCGGGCAAGACGACTCTGCTCCGGGTCGTCCTGGGACTGGTGCCCCCGGCGGGAGGACGGGTACGGATCTCCGGGGCCCCGGCGGCCGGTAGCAGGGGAACCATCGGCTACGTCCCCCAGCGCCACGAGTTCGCCTGGGACTTCCCGGTCTCGGTGGCGGGGGCGGTCATGACCGGGCGGACGCACCGCATCGGGTGGCTGCGCCCTCCCCGGCGCGACGACCGCGCGGCCGTGGCCGAGGCCCTGGAACGGGTGGACATGACGGACCTGCGCGACCGTCCGGTGGGGGAGCTCTCCGGCGGGCAGCGCCAGCGCGTCCTGGTCGCCCGCGCGCTGGCCCTGCGTCCACGGCTGCTGCTCCTGGACGAGCCGTACACGGGGTTGGACGTGCCCACCCAGGAACTCCTCGACGGACTGTTTACCCGGTTGGCCGCGGAAGGGACCGCACTGCTCATGACCACGCACGACCTGTCCGCGGCCGCCCGTTCCTGCGGGCGGCTGGTGCTGCTGAACAGGTCCGTGGTGGCCCAGGGAAGCGCCGAGGAACTGCGCGATCCGGCTGTCTGGCTCAGGGCCTTCGGCGTCACCGGCTCCGACCGGCTCCTGCACGTGCTGGGGGTGGAGAAGTGATCGAGTTCCTCACGTCCCCCTGGGAGTACTCCTTCTGGCAGCGGGCCTTCCTGGTGGCCCTGATGTCCGGTGCCGTCTGCGGGGTGATCGGCTCCCATGTGGTGCTGCGCGGTATGTCCTTCATCGGCGACGCCGTGGCCCACGCGGTCTTCCCCGGTGTCGCCGTGTCCTTCGTCCTGGGCGCGAACCTGGTCCTGGGAGGCGCCGTCGCGGGTGTCGTGACCGCGGTCCTGGTGGCGGTGTTCTCCCAGAACAGGAGGCTGAAGGAGGACAGCGTCATCGGGGTGTTCTTCGCCGGTGCCTTCGGCCTCGGCATCGTCATCCTGAGCACCGCCCCCGGCTACGGGGGGTCGCTGGAGTCCTTCCTGTTCGGGTCCATCCTCGGGATCGGCGACGCCGACGTGCGCAACATCGCGGTCATCGGAGCCGGGCTGCTACTGGTCGCGCTGCTGGTCCACAAGGAGCTGGTGACGGTCGGATTGGACCGGGAGAGCGCCAGGGCCATGGGCCTGCCCGTCTTCGCCCTCGACCTGCTCCTCTACGTGATGGTGACCCTGGCGATCGTCGTGTCCCTCCAGGCGGTGGGCAACATCCTGGTGCTGGCGCTGCTGATCACCCCCGCGGCGACGGCGCGGCTGCTCACCGAACGGTTGGGGATGATGATGCTGCTGGCACCGGTCCTGGGCGGCCTCGGTTCCCTCGCCGGCCTGTACGCGTCCTACGCCCTCAACCTGGCCGCGGGCGGCATGATCGTCCTGGTCCTGACCGGGATGTTCCTGCTGACCTGGTTCGCAGCGCCCAGGCACGGCCTGGTGGGCCGACTGGTGCGGCGCCGACGACAGGCCGACGTGCTCACTCCCGGAACGGACGTCGATCCCGCCGAGCCCGGGGGAGAGGCCAGGGCGCCGTCACAGATGTGAAGAGCGGAGAGTGGGAGAAGTGAACGACGTGGGAAGAGGGGGCGCCCGGCCGGTTCCGGGAGCGCGAGCCCGGTAGCCGGACCGGGTGCGGGCGGGTTGTCCGGCGCGGTCGTCCGGCGGTCGTGGAGACGACGCGGCACGAGCGCTGACCAGCGGCGGATCCATGTGCCGTGCTGTGCGAGCGCCGCGCGGTCAGGCGGCTGGGGCGCGGCCGGTCCACAGCAGGGTGGGCTGGACCACGTAGGTGGTCGGATCGGCGCCTATCCATGCGGGACTGGTCGGATCGAGCAGTTCCTCCGCACGTACGAGATCGGAGTCCGTCATGCCCGCGGCCCGCCCGTTGGAGGCCGCGGCGCGGCGCATCTCGGGCCAGACAATCTGCTCCAGGTAAGCCCAGGCCGTGGGGTCGGCGGTGGCCGGAGAAGCGACCAATGGGAAGACGCGCAGGGTGATGTCGGTCAGTCCTGCGTCACGCATCCAGGCACCCAGCCGTTCGTGGTGGGTCGGCCCGTCCGCTGGCAGCGCCCAGGTGAGCTCGGAGGCGGTCCTGACGAGCCGTTCGAGCCGTGAATGTCCTGGCAGGAACATCGACTGGTAGTAGTTCGTCGTGAACAGGGCCAGTGTGCCACCCGGCACGAGCGCGTCGGTGAGGGTTCGAACGACCTCTGTCGGGTCGGCGAAGGTCGTGGGCCACAGGACGTCTGAGGACCACACCAGGTCGAAGGCGCCACCGGCGGCCGAGGCCTCGGCCGCGACGTCACGTATGTCGGCGACGCGTAGACCGACCAGGCGTTCCAGCCGTAGATCGTCGACCAGGAGCCTTGCCGCCGCGATCGCGCGCGCGTCCGCGTCGACGGCCGTCACCGTTCCGTCGCCGCCAGCGGCGCGGACCAGGCGGGCCAGGCCGCGCAACGCGCCGCCGCCCCCCGTGCCCGCGTCGAGTACACGTGTGTGACGACCTGACCTCGTCTGATCGAGCGTCGCGATCGCGGCCGCGACGGCGGGGGCGGTGAAGTCCCGGTTCCTGACCAGGTAGCGGACGTAGGGATCAGTGACCGATGCGACACCGGCGGCGTTCGGAAGTGACGGGATGCCCTCGTCGGTGTTCACGATGCCTCCGTCAAGTAAACTGATAACAGTTATCATTATCATATGGGGGAGTGGCTCTGGCAAACCCGGGCAGGACCTGCGTACTTGCTGTTCCGGCAAAAGAGATTGCCCGGAATCACGGGTGTCGGCGAGCATCGCCGTATGACACATGACGGTCAGGACCTCACCTCACCCAGCACCGAGTTCTGGGAACCGCTGCACCAGTCAGCCGAGCCCGTAACGGCGCCCCCGCCCAATGCCCGGCTCACCGAGCTGGTACGTGACCTCGAGCTGGCGCCGGGTCACGCCTGTGATCTCGGCTCCGGCCGCGGCGGAGACGCCCGGTGGCTGGCTTCCCTGGGCTGGCACGTCACCGCGACCGAGGTCTCGGCCACGGCGGTCGCGCGCATCGCCGACATGGCCGCCGCGCAGGGCCTCGACCGCCTGCGAGCCGAGCGGCACGACCTGTCCCGTACGCTGCCCACCGGACCGTTCGGCCTGGTCTACGCCTGTTACTTCCACAGTCCGGTGGCGTTCGGCCGAGAAGAGGTCCTACGCCGCGCTGCTCAGCACGTGGCGGTCGGCGGTCGCCTGGTCATCATCGACCACGCGTCCACCGCGCCCTGGTCCTGGCGCTTCGAAGACGAGGAGCCCGCGTTCCCCACACCGGAGGAGACCCTGGGCACGCTGATGCTCGCAGACGGCTGGATCACCGAACGCTGCGAAAGCGCTGAGCGAGTGGCCAACGGACCCGACGGTACGACGGCCCGCGTCACGGACAACGTGATCGTGGTCCGCCGCCGTCACACCTGACGATCCCGCCACCGCTCCGGCGGCGAGATCGGTGTGTCCCGCGTTTCCCGGAGTCGTGTTCCTGAACTCCGGGGCCACGTGACCTCAAGGAGGAGGCGTCCGCGGGCGCCTCCTCGGCCGTCACCCAGTGGAGTACGGCCTGGTGGCAGAGGCACTGTAGTCTACGGGCGTGACATTGAAAATCATTATCAAAACCGTGGGTGTCGCGTCGACTCTCGCTCTGGCCGGGTGTGCGACGGCGTCCGTCCCCGAAACCGACTCCGCGGCGGCAGCGGACGAGGGCGCGACCTCCTACCCCCTCAGCGTCGAGAACTGCGACGCCGAGGTGACCGTCGAGCAGGCTCCCGAGCGCGCGGTCTCGTTGAACCAGTCGGCCACCGAGATCATGATCGAACTCGGCCTCGCTGATCGCATGGCAGGCACCTCCTACGAAACCGATCCCGTCCCGAGCGACATCGCCGACGCCTACGAGAGCATCCCTCTGCTCACGGACGGCCTGCTCAAGCACGAGACACTGCTCGAGTCACAGCCCGACTTCGTCTACTCGTCGTTCGCCTCGTTCCTCACCGCCGAGAACGCCGGTGAGCGCGCCGAACTGCACGAGCTCGGCGTCCCGACCTATCTGAGCGAGTTCGACTGCACCTACCACGAGGCCGTCGAGGGCGGCGCGACCTTCGAGATGCTCTTCGACGAGATCGAGACGATCGCCGAGGTCTTCGACGTGCCCGACGCCGGCCGGGAGCTCGTCGCCGAGCAACAGGCCGTGGTCGACGAGGGACTCGAGATCGCCGAACAGATCGAGGGCACGCCGAGTCTGGTCTGGTTCTACTCGACCGCGTCATCCTCCTCCACCCCGTCGGTCGCGGGACCCGGTGGGCTCCCGCAGACCGTGACCGAGATGCTCGGCGCCGAGAACGCCTTCAGCGACGCCTCGACCAAATGGCCGGAGGTCAGCTGGGACGAGGTCGCCGCGCGCAACCCCGATGTGCTCGTGCTCGCCGACCTGAGCCGCGGATACCCCGGCGACACGGCCGAGGAGAAGATCGAGTTCCTCAAGAACGACCCGCTGACCTCGACCATGGACGCCGTCGTCAACGACCGCTTCATCGTCGTGCCCGGACAGCACATGGACCCGTCGGTCCACAGTGTGCAGGCCATCCCGACCGTCGCGCAGGGCCTCATCGACATGGAGGCGAAGTAATGACGGCCACGAACGCCCTCGAACGGCTCATCCGTGACTGGGACGATCAGCAGGCGGCGTACATCACCCACCGCGAGCAGAGGTTCGAGATCATGCTCGACGTCATCACGCGGATGTGCGCCTCCTCGGACGAGTTCGAGGCCGACGGAACCGGCATGACCGTTCTCGACCTGGCGTGCGGCCCCGGCAGCCTCTCGCAGCGCGTCCTCGACCGGTTCCCGGGTGCTCGGGTGATCGGAGTCGACTACGACCCGGTGCTGCTCGCGATCGCGGGCTCCTGGCTCGGCCAACGCCACGGTTCACGCTTCACGGCTGTCGATGTCGACCTGGCAACGCCCGGTTGGAGGGCTCAGCTGCCCGACGGGCCGGTGCACGTCGCCGTCTCCTCGACCGCGCTGCACTGGCTGGAGCCGGCACGGCTCGTCGCCGTCTACGACACCCTGGGCGCCCTGCTCCCCGCCGACGGTGTCTTCATGAACGCCGACCACCTGCGCTACGACCCGCGCTCGCAGCCGTTTCTCACCGAGGCGGCGGCCGCTGACGACGAACGCACCCAGCATGACGCGCACGCGCGGGGTGTGCAGACCTGGGACGAGTGGTGGGCGGACGCCGTCGCGCATGACGCGTTCGGACAGCACCACGCCGAGCGCGAGCACCGCTTCGCCGACCGCCCGCCCACACCGCACGCACCGCTCGAGTTGCACCTGCAAGCGCTCAGCACCGCCGGATTCGCCGAAACCGGCGTCATCTGGCGGTACTACGACGATGTCGTGGTGTTCGCGCGAAGATGACAAGACTCACCGATTCCTCGCAGGCCAGCCCGCGTGACACGGGTGCGCTCTCCGGCGCCGCCCCCCTGGCGGCGCAGGCAACGGCAGGTGATGCCGCGTTCTCTCCAGTACGCAGACCGGGCAGGCTGCGCTCGTCCCTCATCGTCGGCACGTTCATCGTCGCGCTGTGCGTGTCGATCATCGTCGCGACCTTCGTCGGCACAGCGAACATCGGGGCGCTCGACGTGCTCGGGATCATCCTGCGCAATATCGGGCTGGGCGCACTCGCCCCCGTTCCGTCGGCACCGCCGCTCATCGACGCCCTCGTCTGGGAGTCGCGTCTGCCACGTGTGCTCCTCGCCGCCGTGGTCGGGCTCGGACTCTCGATCTCGGGCGCGGTACTACAGTCGATCACCCGTAACCCGCTCGCCGAACCGTACCTGCTCGGTGTCTCCTCCGGGGCGTCCACCGGGGCGGTCTCGATCATGATCCTCGGGCTCGGCTCGGGCGCGGTGACCCTCTCCATGGGCGCCTTCGCCGGCGCGCTGGTCGCCTTCGCGATCGTGCTGTTCCTCATCGGGGGCGGACGGGTCTCCAACCCCGCTCGCGTGGTGCTCACCGGTGTGCTCGTGTCACAGTTCTTCTCAGCGATCACCTCGCTCGTGCTGATGCTCGACGGCGACGCGGACGCCA
This sequence comes from Nocardiopsis synnemataformans, assembly GCF_965343085.1. NCBI lineage: Bacteria > Bacillati > Actinomycetota > Actinomycetes > Streptosporangiales > Nocardiopsidaceae > Nocardiopsis > Nocardiopsis synnemataformans. Next base: position 27,843 of record NZ_CBDRFA010000017.1, read on the forward strand.
CCCGAGGCTTCACCTACTGGCTGCTCGGCTCACTCGGGGGCGCACGCTGGGAGCCGCTGATCGTGGCATCCGCCGTCATCGTGCTCGGAGCCGTCGGCTGCCTGTTCTTCGCGTCGGCTCTGGACGCGTTCACCTTCGGCTGGGACACCGCCTCCTCGCTCGGGATCAACGTGACCCTGGCACGGGTGACGCTCATGGTTCTCACCGCGCTCGTCACGGCGGCGGCCGTCGCGGCATCCGGAGCGATCGGGTTCATCGGGCTGCTCGTGCCGCACATCGTGCGTCTGCTGGCTGGGCCCACGCACCGCCTGCTGCTTCCCCTCACGGGGCTCGGGGGCGCGATCTTCCTGGTGTGGGTCGACACCTTCGCCCGCTCGGCGTTCTCGCCACATGAGATTCCGGTGGGAGTGATCACGGCGCTGCTCGGTGCGCCGGTGTTCGCGATCGTTCTGGGCAAGGCGGCCCGACAATGACGGCACTGGCGGCGAACGACATCACGTGGTCGGTCGACAGAACACGCATCCTCGACGGGGTCTCGATCGAGGCGCGCTCCAACGAGGTGCTCGCCGTGCTCGGGCCGAACGGGGCCGGCAAGACCTCACTGCTGCGCATCCTGGCGGGGCTTCGGCGGCCGGATGCCGGGACGGTGCTCCTGGGCGGGGAACCGGTTCGCTCGTTGCCCCGGCGCGCGGTCGCCCGGCGGGTGGCGATCGTGGAACAGTCGCCCGAGGTGCACACCGACATCACCGTCGACGAGGCCGTGGCGCTCGGCAGAACGCCGTACCGCAGCACCTTCGCCGGACTGGACGGCGAGGACCGTGCCGCGATCGAACAGGCGCTCGCCCTCACCGGGATGCGCGCGTACCGGTCGCGGTCGTGGCGGACACTCTCCGGCGGTGAACAACAGCGCGCCCAGCTCGCCCGCGCGCTCGCGCAGCGGCCGGAGGTGATCGTGCTGGACGAGCCCACCAACCACCTCGACATCCGCTACCAGCTCGAGGTCCTCACCCTGCTGCTCTCCCTCGACATGACGGTGGTGACCGCCCTTCACGACCTCAACCTGGCCGCACGCTACTGCGACCGGGTCGCGGTCCTGCACGCCGGTCAGGTCGCGGCATCGGGACCGCCCGCCGCTGTGCTGACACCCGAGCTCATCCGTTCCGTCTACGCGGTCGAAGCCGTCGTCGACACCTCTCCGCACACGGGTGCGCCGGTCGTGACCTACCTGGATGGTGTATCCGGACGCTCTTCGTCGACGCCTGCTCTCGGGTCACCCCGTCAGCACCAGACGGAGTGAGCCGTTCCGCGCGGCCTCTCGCGGCCGTGCATGAAAGTCCTACTCCTCGCCCGCCAAGCGGACCGCGATCGTCGACGGAACGGTGCGGGCGGCCTCGAACAGGATCCTGCTCCGTGACCTGACCCGCTCACACCGGAGGAGAACGGGAAGGTCCCAGGCTCCGCGCACGCGGGGACGATGGGACCTTCCTCGTTCGCGTTCTGTGGCGCGTGGTGTCCTCGATCCGCCAGCGGTGTTCCCCGGGTCGGCTCTTCGCTGTTGTCCGGTCGCTGTTGTCCGGTCGGTTCGGGCTGGCGGATTCACGCACGGGGCGTCTCCGTGCGGGGGCCGGCCACCAGGTCGCCCAGGTCGCCCAGGTTGTCCTCCAGGAACCGTGCCAGCGAGTCCGGGAGCAGACTGATGCCCTTGAGGGTTTCGTCGGTACCGGGGAGGACGACGGTCTCGTAGGTTCCCCGCGTGGGATCGGAGAACTCCGGTCCGGTACGGCTGGAGGGGTCCATCGCCGTCAACCGCGCGACGAACACGTGCTGGATGAGGGTTCCTTCGGGGAGTTCATCGGTGATGACCACAACCTTGCGCACCCGGTCGATGTGCCCGCCGAGTTCCTCGAAGACCTCGCGGTGCAGGGCCGCCTCCACGCTGGCGTCCTCCGGCTCGACACCTCCTCCGGCCGTGACCCAGTAGGGGGCGCGGCCGGGACGGGTCCGCTTGATAAGCACCAGCCGCTGCTGCCGGTCGAACAGGATCGCGCGGGCCTTCTGCTTGATGATCTTGGGCATGTCCGCATTCTTGCCGTGGTCGGGGTCGGTTGTCTCAGAGGACGAGAGAACTCTGTTCCAGAGGCGGACCGGTCCAGGGCCACCCCGAACTCCGCGGTCGAGGAGTCCTCACCGCGCCGGGGGTGATTCCTTGGCACCAAGGCTCTGTGAGCCTCCCCGGACCCGGGCGTCGTCACGGCGGCCGGGTTCCGGCCGGGGACCGGAACGTCGGTGCGCACGCGTACCCTCCTTGCGGATGCGTGAGCGGCGACGCCCGCCTCCCCTCCGGCCGATCCCCACCCCCTCACCGCTGGGACCCCCATGACAGAGCACACGACCCCCCTCGCCTTCTCCACCGAGCGCCGACGCGTCGGCGCGCAGGAGTGGACGGGCGCCCCCCGGCTCAACGTCCTCCTCGAACCGGGGGAGCCGGTCGCACCGGCCCGAATCGGCTGGCGCGACTGCGAGGGCGGCGAGGCCGCAGCCGTGTTCGGCCCCGGTATGGACGGGTTCACCGGCACACGCGTCACCTCCGACGGGATCCAGTACGAGTGGCGGGGGACCCGCCTGGACGAACCCCCCGAACGTCCCGGCCACCGGTTCCGGCTCCAGGGCGGGGACGGGGAGCTGCGTCTGCTCGTCGAGGACGGAGGGCCTCCGCTCACGCGGGTCGACTGGGCCGACCGCGAGGGCGGAGGGGGGACGGTTCTGCTGCGCGCCGTCGAACTGGAGCCGGTCGCCGGCCCCAGCGCGGAGGGCCTCACCCGCATGGTGCGCTCGGTGCGCGCGGGTGACGAGTACGCCGAGGCGGGCGAGGCGGCCCTCAACCTGCTCGACGCCACCGCCGGGAAGTGGCTGTCACGGCGCCGCGCCGACCGGCTGGACTTCACGATGTCCGCGCCCGTCACCGTCCGGCGCTACGTGCTGGACTCCGCCAACGACTTCCCCGACCGCGACCCCGCGGACTGGTTCCTGCTGGGGTCTTCGGACGGACAGGAGTGGACCCCCCTCGACGCCCGGTCCGGCGAGTTCTTCCCCGCCCGCCACCTGGCGCGCGACTTCACCGTCAGCGGCCCCGGTGCGGACACGTCCTGGCGGTACCTGCGGCTGGAGGTCACCCGCAACGCGGGTGCGGGGCAGACCCAGCTCAACCGGGTGCGGTTCTTCGCCGAGGACCGCGTCTACGAGGCCTTCCACGGGTTGCGCCACACGGCGCGGAGCGGTCCGGAACCGTTCCTGGGCCTGGCGGTCGCCCCAGATGACGAGGGTGCGCCCGCGCTCCCGGCGACCGCCGAGGAGTGGCGGGCCTACCTCACCGAGTACAGCGCCGACATGCTGCGTGTCGCCGAGGCGGAGGGGGAGGAGGTCGACGAGGAGGAGCGGACCTCGTCCTGGCTCGGCAACGAGGGCGCCCCGGAGGAGCGGATCGCGGCTGTGGAGGAGCGCCTGGGCCGTCGGCTGCCGCCGAGCTACCGCTCCTTCCTCGCCGCGTCCGACGGCTGGGGGAGGATGGGGGCGTTCGTCTACGAGCTGAGCTCAGCCGCCGACCTGGAGTGGCTCGGTCTGGCGGACATGCTCGGTCTGGATGAGGAGGACCTGGAGGACGAGGGGCTGGTCGGGCCGCTGCTGCTGGTGTCCTCCGACACCGATGCCCAGTACTGGTTCCTGGACGCGGGCGACGTCTCCCCGGACGGGGAGTGGGCGGCCCACATCTGGGCGAGCTGGTACCCCGGCCTGGGCGATCGGCACCGCTCCTTCGCCTCGCTCGTCCACGCCGAGCGCGTCTCCTTCGAGGAACTCAGTGGTGGCGAGGGACACCCGGTGCGGTCCGATGACGCCGAGGAACTGCTGGAGCTGGGGCGCCGTGAGGCGCTGGCCGGAAACGTGGACCTCGCACTCACGGCCTTCGACCGGGCCCAGACCCAGGGGTCGGCCGCGGCCGCCTACCTCAAGGTGGTCCTGTCCGCCTTCCTGGAGCCGCGGTGGGTCCACCACGAGCTGCGCAACGCCCTGTCGTCCCGGGTGGTGGACGAGATCGGGGTGGAGCAGATCCGGGACGAGGCGGTCCCACTCGCGCTGTACGGTCTCTCCCTCGACTCCACCGGTAACGTGGGCCCCTTGCTGGGGGCTCTGCGTGAGGTGGTGCCGGGGCTGCCCGGAGAGGCGGAGGGATCCGTCTGGAACGCGTGGCTGGACGAGCACCGGGCGCCCGAGCCCCCGGAGTTCGAGGAGGCCCTGGAGACCGCCCGAGTGCTGGCGGCGCGGGGCGCCCGGGACGAGGCCTGGGCCGTGATCGAGGAGGCTCTGCCCGGGTGGTACCCCACCGCGCCGAACCGTATCGCGCCCGTGGTGCTGCTCACCGACCCCGCTCTGAGAGATGTGGTCACCCGGGCCCGTGCCAGGGAGGCGGCTTTCACCACACGGGGCGTCCGCACTTCCGCTTGAGGCGGGTGCGTCCCGCCAGAGACGGGCCTGACGTGGCTCCCAGCTCCTGCCCGGTCGTTCTGGCTGCTTCCTCCTGCCTCTGAGACATCGGACGCTGGCCGCGACAGTCGAGTGTCAGGGAACCAGGCCGTACAGGTCCCCTGCGCGGGAGACCACCGCGCCGGGGACCGGGAGGGTGCTGTACCCGCCGCTGCCCATCAGGTCATCCGTGTCCTCCACGGTCCCGGCTTCGTCCAGGAGGACCCGTGTCCATCCCCGTTGTGCCTCCTCGCCCTCCCAGGGCAGGACCGCGACCGCGCGGACCCGGCGGTCGTCACCGTCGCGGGCCAGGTAGGGCACGGCCAGCACCGAACCCAGGACGTGCGCCCGCTCCACCGCCACCCACAGATTCGCGTCCACCTCGACCTCGGTGCGCTGGACGACCTCCCCCGCGGCGTCGGTGACCAGGAGCAGAGCGGGTTCCTCACTGCCCTGGTCGCGGAGCACCACCGCGCCAGCGGTGTCGATGGCCAGGGTGTGGTCTCGTGCCTCGTCCGGCACCCGGGGGCGGACCGGCGCGGGCGCGCCGTCGGCGAGGGCGAACACCCCGCCCGCCGTCAGGGCCACCGCGTCGCCCCCGTGCCCCTCACGGACGGTGCCGACACCGGGCATGTCCACACGGTTCAGGTCGTCGGGCGTCCACTCATGGCGCCACACCTGCTCGCCGGTGGCCGCGTCCAGCGCGGTCACGCTCTCCACCGCGTCCGCGGGCACGTCCATGCCGTACAGGGCCGAGTCCACGTCCTGGTCGGGGATGTGCTCCTGGTCCAGGCACAGGCTCGCCACCAGCACCCGGTCGCCGTGGCCGCGGATCCCGCCGTCCTCGGCCCACAGGCACCAGCGCTCGCCGGGCCCTTCCTGGAGTTCGACCTCCCACAGGCGCTCGGTGGAGTCGGTGGCGTAGGCCACGACCAAGGGCCGTTCATCCTCGTGGACGCGAAAGACGCGCACGTCGGGGGTGAGATAGCGGACCTTCGGAGGCTCCTCCTGTCCCTCCCACACCAATGCGGGCACGGGCGCCTCGCGCACGACCTCCCCGGTGGCGGCGTCCAGCACCACCATCGTCCGGGTCACGGGCTCGGGCTGGGCCTCGGTGACGTGCGACAGGTAGGCGTAGCGGTCCTGGCCCGCGAACACCCCGGCCTCCACACGGCGGGCGAAGGGCCTGCGGTAGGTCCACAGCTCCTCGCCGGTGGCCCCGTCCAGGGCCACGAACCCGTCGGAGTGGCGCACCAGGGGCCCGCGCGGTCCCCGCTCCACGCCCAGCACCATGTGCTCGGGGTGCCAGGTCCAGCCCACCCGGCTGATCGTGGCCGGGACCGGAACCGCCCCGCCCTCCTCCTCGGCCACAGTGTGCTCCACCATGAGCAGGTGGGACATGGCCGCGGGGACCAGCGTCCAGACCAACACCACGCCCAGGGCGCCCGCCGCCAGGCCGGTCAGCACCCGCTTCCACCGGTGCCAGGGCAGGGCGGTGGCCGCTCCCAGGACCAGCGCCGTGCCCAGGGCCACCAGGCACACTCCGGCCCACAGGGCGACGACGTCGTCGGGAAAGACGCGGTAACCGTCGTTGTCCACCGCCAGGACCAGATGGCGGGTGGGGAAGGCCGCCCACACCACCACCAGCGCCGCCAGGATGACGGCTCCGCGCCCCAGCACACCGCCCGTGGTCGGACGCGCGGTGAGCCGGTCGGGGTCGCGGGTGGCGGTCAGGGACACCCATCCCAGCACCGCGGCCGCCAGGAGCAGCGTCGGGCCGACCAGGAGCGCCAGGTCCTGGCCGCCCGGCGCGGTGTGCTCGGAAAAACCGGATACCCGAGGGGTGGCGAGGACCAGAGCGCCCACGAGCACCGCGACCCCGCTCCAGCCGAGCACGTCCCCGACACGTCGTCCCACCGGTTCCACGCCCTGTTCCTGTCCGGCCCTACGGTTGGCTCGGGCAGTCTAGGGCTGGGGCGTCGCCGCGATCACGGCGGGTGGACCGCTGGCGCGAACGGGCCCGCACGTCGCGGTCCAGTCGTCCCAGGGCACGGCGGCCAGGACCTGCCCGTGGTGTAAGGGGGGAAGGCGGCGTCCAACTCCACGCGGGGGTGGTCGACGACGGGCACGGAGGATGGTGTCTCCCTGATTCCGACGCGAGCCGAGGCCTCCAGCGCACCCGACACACGACCCCCCTCTGGCCTGCGTGAACCGGCGGCTGGTACAGTGAAACCCGCTGTGATGTACCGAGATGTATGAGGAGGTGTCGTGATGTCCCGGACGGTGACCACGATCCCCTCACCACGTCATCGCTCATCCGCCTTCGCAGAGGACGCGTTCTTCCGCGCCCTGCACGCCTACGGCCGCGTAGGACGTTTGCGCTTCACCGAGCGGCACAAGTTGCCCGTGCGCAATCCCCGTCCCCTGGGCACCAACGGCTACTCCACCTCGTGGGGTACCAACGCCCACGGTGAACTGAGCTCCTGCCCGCCTGGACGGAGCTGACCCTCTCGCCTCGGTCGAGGCGTTTCCTCTTTTCCGCATGACGGTCGCCCCGTGTCCGCGCGCCGTCGGAGTCCGGCCTGCCCAAGGCACCGGTATCTGACATCAGCGCCCGCGGGCCGTCCCGGGTTCCGTCCTGCGTGAGGCACCTTCCACGTGCCCTTTTCCATCTTCTTTCGCTGAACGCCGACCGTGCCGCGCTCCTGTGCGCCACGGCCGTTCTCGGCGTGCGTCCGCATGCCCGGGAACCGGCGCGCAACCGTGAAAGGACAGCGGCGTGCTGCTGCTCCTCCTTGCCATGCTCACCGTCACCACCCTGCTCGTCCCACTGCTGGAACGCCCACTGGGCCGCGCTACGGGGTGGCCCATCGCCCTGGTGCTGGCCCTGGCGGCCCTGTGGGTCGGGGTCCAGGGACCCTCCTTGTGGAACCACGACCAGACCCTGGAGGCGTCCCTGCCCTGGATGCCCGCCCTCGGCGTGGGGTTGAACCTGCGCATGGACGGCCTGGCCTGGCTGTTCTGTGTACTCGTGCTCGGCGTGGGCGCGCTGGTCATGGCCTACTCCACCCGCTACTTCCCACCCGGGCGCAGGACCGGCTTCTACGTCCTGATGAGCGCCTTCGCCCTGTCCATGACCGGTCTGGTCCTGGCCGACGACGTGGTCCTGCTCTTCGTCTTCTGGGAACTGACCACGATCTGCTCCTTCTACCTGATCGGCCTGTCCGGACCGGGCGCCTCACGACCAGCGGTGCGCACGTTCCTGCTCACCGCCATGGGCGGCCTGGCACTGCTGACCGCGGTGGTGCTGCTGTGGGTGCGCACCGGGACCACCCGCCTCAGCGTGATCCTGGGCGACCTGTCCTGGACCCAGGACACCGCCTTCACCAGCACCGTGGCGGTGCTGGTCGTCATCGCGGTGTTCACCAAGTCGGCCCAGTTCCCCTTCCACTACTGGCTGCCCGACGCCATGGCCGCGAGCACCCCGGTGAGCGCCTACCTGCACGCGGCGGCGATGGTCAAGGCCGGCGTCTACCTGGCGATGCGCTTCTCCCCGGCCTTCACCGACACGCCGCTGTGGGGTACCACCCTGATCGTCGTCGGTCTGACCACCGCCGTGATCGGCGCCGTGCTGGCCCTGCAACGGCACGACCTGAAGGAACTCACCGCCTACTCCACGGTCAGCCAGCTCGGCTTCCTCATCGCCGTCATCGGTGTGGGAACCCCGCAGGCGCTCATCGCCGCCGCCGTGCACACCGTGGCCCACGCCCTGTTCAAGTCGGCGCTGTTCATGTCGGTGGGCGTGATCGACCACCAAACGGGAACGCGGGACCTGCGTGAACTGGGTGGTCTGCGCCGGACGATGCCCGTCACCGCGACGGTGAGCGCGCTCGCCGCGCTGTCCATGGCCGGGGTTCCCCCTCTGCTGGGATTCGTCAGCAAGGAGAACCTCTTCGAAGCGTTGACGCAGGCACCGGGGCCCGCCTGGAGCGGTCCGGTCGCCGGGGCCGTCGCGGTCGCCGCGGCGTCGTTGACCTTCGCCTACGCCTTCCGCTTCGTGTACATGGCCTTCGGCGGGAGCAGCAGGCGCCGTCCCGACCGGGAACCGCCTCGGGAAGCGGGCGCGCTCCTGTTGTCCGCCCCCGTGATCACCGCGGCCGCGGGCCTGGCCCTGGGGCTGGGAGCCACGGCGCTGAACCCGGCCGTCTCCTGGGCGGCCGGCGACGCGGCCCTCGCTCCCGCGGACTCCCATCTGGCGTTGTGGCACGGACTCAACCCCGCCCTGGGGATGTCGGCCGCAGCCCTGTTCCTCGGCGCCCTCCTGACATGGGCCTCCCGCTGCGGGGAGAGACTCGCCGGGCACCGGTTCCTCCCCGTCCAGGGCACAGACGTCTTCGAACGCGTGCACGCGGCAGTCATCACCCTGGGCACACGCGTGGGCGACCTGACCCGCACCGACGCACCCACCCGCCACCTGGCCGTGCCGTTCGTCATGCTCATCGCGCTCGCCGCCGTGGTCTCCGCTCTCGGACTGGACTACGGGCTGCCGCCCGCACCCACCTCACGCGCGTTGGACTGGCTCCTGGTGGCGTTGGTGGCGGTCGCGGTGCTCACCGCGGTGGTGACCCGCTCGCGGATGGCCGCCCTGGCCCTGGTCGGGGTCGCCGGGTTCACCACCGCGCTGTGGTTCGTCTTCCTCGGCGCCATCGACGTGGCGCTGACCCAGTTGCTGGTGGAGACCCTGACGGTGGTCGTGGCGGTGCTGGTGCTGCGCCGGCTCCCCCGCGAGTTCCACCGGGTCCGCCGTTCACGCACCGCCCTCACCGCGGTGATCGCCCTGGCCGCGGGAGCCGTGGCGGGTCTGGGCGCCTACCTGCTCACCGGCCGCAGGGAGCTCTCCGGGGTCAGCGACTACCTGCTCTCCCACGCGCCCGAGGACACCGGCGGCACCAACGTGGTCAACACGATCCTGGTCGACTACCGGGCCCTGGACACACTGGGCGAACTCACCGTCCTGGGAGTGGCCGGCCTGATCATCATCGCCGTCCTGCGATCGTCCGGTCTCATCGCGACCGGCGAAGTCCCCTCCCACGTGGCCAGGACCAACCCGCTCTGGGACGCCGACGACAACACCGTGATCATGCGCACCGTGGCGCGCTGGCTGATCCCGCTGCTGGTGCTGTGGTCGCTCTACCTCCTGGTGCGGGGCCACAACGCCCCGGGCGGAGGTTTCATCGCCGGACTGGTCGGCGGTTCGGCCTTCGCCCTGGCCTACCTGACCGCGCCCAGCGCCTCGGCGGCCCGCATCCGCCTGGCCTACCCGGCCTTCATCGCCGCGGGCGTCCTCATCGCCGCGGTCACCGGGCTGCTCGGCTACGCCGACGGGTCCTTCCTGCGGCCCCTGCACGCCGAGATCCCCCTGCCCTGGGGCGGTTACTACCACTTCACCAGCGCGCTCGTCTTCGACGTGGGCGTCTACCTGACCGTGGTCGGCGTACTGCTGACCGCGCTCAACCAGCTGGGGCTGCCCCGGACCGGCCCTAAGAGCCCCCCGGAGCCCGACGCGCACCACACACCCGACCCCGTCCAGCACGGTCCGGCCACCGGAGGTACCCGATGACCCTGGCCATCACGATCGGCGTCCTGGTCGCCGGAGCCGTCTACCTGATCCTGCAACGCGGCATGGTCCGCGTCGTCCTGGGCTTCGTCCTGCTCAGCCACGGGGTCAACCTCCTGCTGATGTCGGCGGGCGGCGCCTTCCGCCGGGGCGAACCCCTGCTGGGGCGGAACACCGGCGCCGCCATGGCCGACCCCCTGCCCCAGGCGTTCGTGCTCACGGCGATCGTCATCGCCTTCTCCATCACCATCTACATGCTCGCCCTCGCCGCGACCGGTGAGAGCGACGACACCGAGGACGCCTCATGATCCCCGTTCTCCTGCCCGTGCTGGTCGCGGTTCCCCTCCTGGGCGCCGCGCTGCTGGTCCTGCCGCTCGCGCGTCCGGTGGCCCGCACCCTGTTCCTGGGAACCAGCGCCTTCGCGCTCGCCGCCGGTGTCGCGCTGCTCTGGTGCACCCGGGAGGGACAGGTGTACGCCCACCAGGTGGGTCTGTGGCCCGCCGGGGTGTCCATCCCCTTCGTCGCCGACACCTTCAGCGCGCTGATGCTCACCACCACCGCCCTGTTGGTGCTGGTCTGCTCGGCCTTCGCCGTGGCCACCGGCGAGGCCGGTCGGCGCTTCTTCCCGTCCTTGGTGCTGGTGTTGTCCGCCGGGGTGTACGGGGCGCTGCTCACGGGCGACCTGTTCAACCTCTTCGTGTTCGTCGAGGTGATGCTGCTGCCCTCCTACGGGCTGATGGCCATCGCCGGGACCCTGCGGGGCCTGCGGGGCGGACGGACCTACGTCGCGGTCAACCTGCTGACCTCGACCGTGTTCCTGGCCGGTGTCGCCCTGGTCTACGGCGCCGCCGGAACCGTGCAGCTCGGCGAACTCGCGGGCGCCGCCCAGGAGTCGCCCGTGGTCGCGGTCGCCATGGGCGTGGTGCTGCTGGCGATGTCGGTCAAGGCCGCCGTCGTGCCGGTGCACGGCTGGCTAGCGCGCACCTACACCGCGCCCTCCCCGGCGGTGACCGCCCTGTTCTCCGGCCTGCACACCAAGGTCGCCATCTACGCGATCTACCGCCTCTACGCGGTGGTCTTCGGTGGTGAGTCCTCGCTGCTGTGGGTGGGCCTGGTGCTGTTCGGCGCGACCATGCTGATCGGGGTCCTGGGCGCGGTGGGTGAGGACACCACCCGCTCGATCCTGGTCTTCCACATGGTCAGCCAGATCGGTTACATCCTCCTCGGCGTGGCCCTGTTCACCGAACTGGGACTGATGGCGGGGATCTTCTACCTCGTCCACCACATGGTGGTGAAGGCGTCCCTGTTCCTGTCCACCGGTGCGATCGAGCACGTCCACGGCACCGGCAGACTCGACCGGCTGGGAGGCCTGGCCCGCCGGGAACCGCTGCTGGCGCTGGCCTTCCTGGGCGCGGCCCTGTCCCTGGCCGGACTGCCGCCCTTCTCCGGGTTCGTCGCCAAGCTCACCCTGGTCGCCGCCGCCTTCGACGATGGCCAGTGGGTGGTCGCCGCGATCGCCGTCACCGTCAGTCTCATCACCCTGATGTCGATGCTCAAGATCTGGGGCTCGGTGTTCTGGAGCCCCGAACCGGGATCCGGCCGTGAACCCGAGGGCGGGCGGCCGACGGACGGGGGCGTGACGGTCACCGCGGCCCCGGCCGCCACGAGGATCCGGGCGGGCCTGGTGCTGCCCGCGGTGGCGTTGACCGGCGTCACCCTGTGCGTCGGCCTGGGCGCCCAGGTCCTGCTCGACCTGAGCGCCCAGGCCGCGGCCCATCTGCTGGACACCTCCACCTACGTCGAGGCGGTGACGAACCGATGACCCCTTTCCTGCGCAGGACCCTGCGGATCGCGTGGTTCCCGTTCTTCTACGGCTCCCGGGTGGTGACCTCCACGCTTCGGGTCGCCTGGGACATCCTCACCCCGGGCAGCGCGTCCGTGCCCGCCCTGATCGAGGTCCCGTTGCGCTGTCGCACCGACCTGGAGATCACGGCCGTCGCCAACATGGTCTCCCTGACCCCCGGAACGGTGACCGTGGCCACCCGCACCAACCCGCCCGCCCTGTGGGTGCACGGCATGTACACCGCTGACGAGCAGGCCTTCCTCGACGACATCCACCAGATGGAGGACTACCTGTTGAGCCTGACACGCACGGGACGGGCGAAGGCCACGCCCCGCGGGGAGGACACCTGATGAACCCCGTCGACATCGCACTGCTGCTGCTCGGGGCGTCCATGGCCCTGGCCACCTACCGCATCCTCGCGGGCCCCTCCCGGGGGGACAGAGCGGCCGGGGCCGACGTGGTCCTCTTCGGCTTCGTCGGCCTCGTGGTCGTCCTCGGCCTTCGCGTCGACTCCGCCCTGGTGGTCGACATCGTCCTCGTGTGCGCTCTCGTGGGCTTCCTCTCCGCCCTGTCCCTGGCCCGACTGATCTCCGGAGGCAAACGATGACCCCGCTCGAGATGCTCGCTGTGGCCTGCGTGATCGCCGGAGCGTCCGTGTTCGCGATGGGAGCCCTCGGCCTCGTGCGTCTGCGCGACTTCTACGCCCGCCTGCACGGGGTGTCGGTCTCGGCCGGGCTGGGGACGGCCCTGCTCCTGCTCGGTCTGCTGCTGTGGTTCCCCTCGGTGGAGAACGCGCTCAAGATCGGCCTGGCGCTGCTCGTGCAACTGGCCACCGCGGCGGTCGGCGGCAACGCCCTGGCTCGGGCGGGGTACCTGGCGGGAACACCCCTTTCCCCCGCCACCCGGCACGACGCCCTCGCCGAGGCAGACACGAACCGCTCGGACACGGACCGCTCGGAGGAAGGCTGATCATGCTTCGTGCCGGTGGTCTGTCACCACGGCCACCGGCACGGAGAGGTGGCGACTATGGATGACATGTTCGTCGGTGGATCGCGGACCGCGTTCCAGCTCCTGGCCCTGCTGGCCACCGTGCTCAGCGCCCTCCTGCTCTCCCGGGTGCTGCGCACGCGCGCACGGTTCCGGAGGATACGCGGCGCCCGGACACCTCCGCTGCGGGACCTGCCCCGCTCCGGTACCTCGGTCCTGGTCGACGGGAACGCCGTACCGGGGTCCTCGGGACCACTGGTCGCCCCCTACTCCAGGACCAGGTGCGTGTGGTACCGGACCGAGGTGTGGGACTACCGCCCGGGTGAGGGCTCCCATCACGAACGCCTTCGCACGACCCTGGTCCACGCGGAGCAGAGCGAGGCGCCCTTCCTGCTCGAGGACAGGACGGGGAGCGCGTGGTGCTACCCCCGTGGAGCCGTTACGGACAAGATCGCCCTCACCCATGACTCCTTCGTGGTCGACCCCCTGGCGGAGGGCGCCTTCGGCAGGACGGAGACGAGACGGGAACTCGAACCCGAGCACGCGCATTCGAGCACCGGACGCTCCTACCGGGAGTGGGCCGTCGCGCCCGGGACCCGTCTGCTGGTCAACGGGACCGCGTACGAGTGGAACGAGGACACCCTCATCGCGAGTTCCTCCGACGGGTACCTGCTGCTCTCGACACGCACCGCCCCACAGTTGTACGACGCCCACTGGACGAAGCAGGTCCTCGCCGGTGTCGTCTTCCTCGGGTCGCTCGCGGTCACCCTGTGGCTCTTCTGACGGCTCACACCAGATTCCCGGAGGTGGCCATGGTCAGCCCCTGAGCACTCTCCACTCAGTCGGCGTCGAACGCCTTCTCGACGGTCAGCGTGTCCTCGTGCAGGTGCATGCGGACGATCCGGTCGTCCTCGACCCTCAGGTGCATGGCCGCCGGTGTGGTGAACTCCTTCCCGGTGGCCACGACGGTGTGCGTCCAGACCGCCAGTAGTACGACGTCACCACCGTCGACGATGACGCGCTCCAGCACGACCTTGCTCCTGCCGTGCGCGAAGTGCGGCCACATCGTGGTGAAGTACGGCGCGACCTCCTCCCGGCGGGTACGGCGCCCGGTCCAGGACAGCGCGTCACTGCCGGGGACGTACCAGTCGATCTCCTCGGCGAACAGTTCCTGGATGCCGTCGGGGTCCTGCCTGCCGAGGCGCTCCACGAACTTCTCGGCCACGGTCCGCGAGGTCTGGGTGTCTGCTGCCATCGTTCTTGTCCTTAGTCTTTTCGTCCGTGTGATGTAACCTTTTTGGTTACATCGTTGAGCACGGGATGCGATCCCCCTCGATCGGGGGAAGTCGACGGTCCGGGGTCAGGCGGTTTTCAAGACGTCCCGCAGCACGTCCTCCAGCGTGGTCCTGGCCAGCTCCCTGCGCAGGGCGGTCTCCACGTCGTCGTACACGGCGGTCATCGCCGGTCCGATGCCGTGGCCCACGACGCACCCGGGGTCCGGTGGCGCGCGGTGCAGGGCGAAGACCGGTCCCGGTTCGATCGCCTGGTAGACGTCGAGCAGGGTGATCGCCGCCAGGTCCCGCGCGAGCATCCAGCCCGCCCCCGCCCCCCGCCGTGAATCGGCCAGACCGGCCTTGCGCAGCTCGGCCAGCAGGCGGCGGATCACCACCGGGTTGGTGTTGACGCTCGTCGCGATCTGCTCGGAGGTGGCGACCTCGTGGCCGCGCCGCTGGTACAGCCCGATCCATGTCAGGACGTGCGCCGCGATGGTCAGTCTGCTGTTGGCGCTCACGTCGGACTCCGCCTCCCTCGCCCCTCGGTTCTAGTCGTAACAGTAGTAGTTACATCTGCATGCGGCAAGTCCCGCGGGGCTGGCCGGACCGGCTCCGTCAGCCTGTTTGGCGTGTGTACCTGGTCTTCTTCGCCCACGGCGGGAGGGGCTCCCGGCCGCATTCCTGCCCCATGCCGTCGAGCACGCCGCTGCGGCCGCCGACCGCAGCGGCGGCGAGGCGGTATCCCGGTAACATGCGTGGAAAATCCAACGACGCGCTGCGTTCTTACAGGTCAGGGGTATGCCAAACCGGCCGTTCGGAGTGGTCTGGCGATCTGGTGTGGTTCGTCCCGGCATCTCATCCGGCCGGCCAGTTTCGACAGCAGATCGCGGGAGAGTCCAGGCATGGGCCCAGGCAAACAGAGCAGCACGGGAATCGCGGGGGCGAAGCGGGAACTCCCGTTGGACCACGTTCGCGGGCCGGGGTCCGCAGCGCGGTTCCGAACTCCCCGGGCCGGACGCGGACACCCGTCGAAAAGTCCCCGCACCGCCCCCGCGGCCGTGTCCCCGTTCGCACTAGTCCCCGGTGAGGGGACCGGCCCACAGCTGGTCATGGTACGGTCCGACGTCCGGGACCCGGGCCGCTGCTCCCCCCATCTCCTCCGGACCGAGAGGGTCCTCGGAGCGGGGGCGCCCGGCGCACAGGGTGTCCCGGGGCGGGGCGCCGTCCACCAGGTAGGCGTCCACCGCCGCCGTCACGCAGTCCATCCCCTCGCGCCCGTAGAAGGTGTGGTCCCCCTCGTCAGCGACGGTGACGAGGGCGTTGTCCAGCCTGTCGGCCATGAGCTCGGCCCCCTCGTAGACGGTGTTGGCGTCGTACTCGGCCCCGATGACCAGGCCGCGCGGGTAGCCGTCGCGCTCCAGTTCCACCAGCGGAGCGGGTGTGTGCGAGGCGAAGGTGCAGGGCTGGGGTACGTGCCAGATCGCCCCGACGCCGTACGGGCTGCGCTCACGGACCTCCCGGACACCGGCGTAGTAGTCCGACAGGCGCGTGGGCCACTCGGCCTCGCAGAGCACCGCCATCATCAGGGAGACGTTGTCGTACTCGATCCCGGGGTCAGGCCACTCGGGCTCCTCGGGCTCCTCTGGCCACTCGGGCTCCTCGGGTAACTCGACATCGGGGTAGGGCAGGTCGTTGACGATGTACCAGAGACTGGTGGTCCAGTCGCTCCACTGGTTCTGGAAGCGCGCCGCATGGCCGACGTCCTCGTCGAAGTAGTCCGCCGTGTAGATCCACGGTTCCGGCTCGCCCGGCCACTGGTCGTAGCGGGGGTGCTCCACCAGCCGTGCGCGGGTCCGCTCGAAGACGGCCAGCACCTCCTCGGGGGTGGTCCCCAGGCCGTAGACGTCGTCGTGCTCGGCCACCCAGGCGGTGTAGCGCTCGAGGTTGGCCCGGTACCCCTCGCTCTGCAGGGTGAAGACCTCGCGCCACATGCCCTCGGGCGTGACGGCAGAGTCCAGGACGCTGCGGTCCAGGCGTTCGGGGAACAGGCTGCCGTACACGGCGCCGAGGTAGGTGCCGTAGGAGCGGCCGAGGTAGGAGATCTCGTCCTCGCCCAGGGCGGCGCGGATCACGTCCATGTCCCGGGCGGTGTTCGCGGTGGTCATGTGCGGGATCAGGTCGCCGTGGGCGCTCTCGCAGGCCCGCTGGGCGGCGATCACCGCACGGGTGTGGGCGGAGAGCGCCTCGTCGGTGGGCCGGGGGACCGCGACCGGGTAGTCCGTGCCGCAGTCCAGGTAGGGGGTGGAGGCGCCGCTGCCGCGCGGGTCCATCCCGATCACGTCGTAGACCTCGGCGACGCGTTGGGCTCCCAGGGAGGAGAAGCCGTGGTCGGGGCGGTCGCCGACGGCCATCTGGCGGCCCGTGCCGCCGGGGCCGCCGGGGTTGGTGAGCAGGATGCCGCGGCGCCGCTCGGGGTCCGAGGCGCGGTTGCGGCTGATGGCGATGGAGGCGCGCTCGCCGCCGGGGGCGGTGTAGTCCAGGGGGACGTCGATCCAGGCGCACTCCACGTCGCGCAGGAGGTGCTCCTCGCAGGGGGCCCAGACGACCTCCTGCTCGTGGAACGCCCGGAGGGGGTCGTCGGCGGCGGCCGGGGCGGTCACCGCCAGGGATGCCGCCAGGGCGAGCACCAGGGTGCCCGCGGTGGTGAGGACGGGTGCTGTGCGCACGGGGGGTTGTTCCTTTGCTTCTCCGGCCGGGGCCGCGGGGGCGACGCCGGGGCGTGCATCGGCCCGGCCACCGTACGCGCCGCGCCGTGGCCGACGACACGGGCAAAGGTCATGAATCACCCGTGCTGACCGGAAACGGCCACCTGCCCGGTCCTGCGCGGCGCCCGCACCCCGCGGGCCGCTTCGAGCGGTTGCCGGACACCGGTGACCACTGAGCCCGCCGCCTGTGGCCACGGCCTTCCACAGTCGCAGAACGTGCCAGCGGTCGGGGCGTCCCGCCGGCGGCGGCAAGCTCTGGCTCAGCGGCCGTCTCCGGCTCAGCCGTCCGCGGAACGCCGGGCGAACCGCTGCGCGAGAGCCTGGGCCGCCCCGTAGTCCGGTACGCCCTCGGGGAGGGGAAGGCCCGACGCCACCGCCTCGGCCGCGGCGAGGGCCCCGTGCAGGGCGGCGCGGAAGAGCAGGGAGCCGCAGCTCACGCGCCGCACACCCAGCACGGTGAGGACCCGCAGTGACGGGCCGCCGGGGGAGTGGAGGATGTTGAGCGGGACGTGCAGGGCGGCGGCCAGGGCGGCGATCTCCTCCTCGTCGCGCAGGCCGGGCACGAACACCCCGTCGGCACCGGCCTCCTCGTAGGCGGCGGTCCGGTCGGCGGTCTGTTCCGTGTGTCCGGGCAGCCAGTGGGTGTCGGTGCGTGCGTTGAGGAACAGCGTCGGCGCCGCCTCCTTGACCGCGCGGATCACCGCCCGCTGGTGCCCGGTGTCGGCGAGCCCGCCGTCCGGAAGGCCGTCCTCCAGGTTGATCCCGGCGATCCCCATCCGCTCCAGTTCGGCGGCCAGCGCGGCGACCCGTGCCGGTGACGCGCCGAAGCCGCCCTCGACGTCCACGCTGACCGGCACCTCCAGCCGGGACAGCCCGCGGGCGAGCCGTAGCGTCTCCTCGCGCGCGAGCCCCCGGGCGTCGGGCAGCCCGGCCGCCGCGGCGACACCCAGACTGGTGGTCCCCACGGCGCGGAACCCCGCGGCGGCCAGGGCGGCGGCCGACGCGTGGTCCCAGGCGTTGGGCAGCAGCAGGGGAGTGCCCCGCAGGTGCAGGGCGCGCAGTCGCCCGCCGGGGCTCTCCTGCCCCGTGGAGGGTGCGGTGCCGGGGCGGGGAGGGAGGTGGTCGGGGGTGGCGTGTCCGGTGGCGCGTACTGCTTGGGGATCCATACGGCGACGCTACGTCCGCGTCGTTTCGGTCACCGTCGAAGCGTCGGACCCGCCGCGGGGAATGCGCTTTCCCGGAGATGCTACGCTGACCGGCCGACCGACCCCGGCACGGCGCGACACCCCTGCCGGAGAGAAAGCGTGGTGAGCATGGGAGCAGTCGGACGGTACCGGGGAGCAGGGGCGGCCGTCGGCCTGGGCCTCGTGCTCAGCGGATGCGCATCCGGAGCGCCGGTCGGAGCGCCGGGGCCCGAACCCTGCTTCGACCCGCCGGGCCGTCTCGTCGCCCACGTGAACGACGACGAGTACCCCGACGCCGTCACCGGCACCGGGGGCACCGGCGACGAGCTGCGCATCGCCTTCGGGGAGGAATCCGGGTTCGGGGAACCGCGTACCCCCCGCGACCTGGTCGGCTTCATGGACCGGGACGAGGACCACGTCCGCGCGGCGGTGGCCGACTTCGACGGTGACGGGTGGCTCGACCTGGTGATCACAGCGTCCGAAAGGATCGGAGGCGACGACCCGGTCCCCTCAGCGGTGAACGAACTGCGGACGGGCCCCATCTCCGAACGGGGCAGGGGCCAGGAGACACACGGATTCCCCGAGGAGCAGGTGACGGCTCTGCGCGTGGTGGACTACGACGGCAACGACCGTCCCGACCTGGCGTTCTACCAGTACGACGGGGACGGGAGCTACGTGGTGCAGGGGCACCAGGGCGGGCGGGGAGAGGGGCTGTCCCCCCAGGTCGAGCACTATTACGTGGACGTAGCGGACTCAGAGCCGGAGGGCAACCTCCCACCGCCACTCGGCCTGGAGGGCTTCTACCCGACGTGCGGCGTGTGATCCCCTCCGCGCCGGAGACCGGGTAAGCGGCAGGGGAGCGCCCCGCAGGTGCAGGCGCGCAGCCGCTCGCCGGGGCTCTTCGGCACCGTGAGAAGGGGGTAAGGAACTGCTTTCAAGCAAGTGTCCATGAGTGTCCTTTAGGTATCATGAGTTCTGTATGATCTGGTGTATGAACCTGACGCAGTGGGCACGCGCACAGGGAATCGCCCCGCGTACGGCGTACCGCTGGTTCCGTGAGGGCACGTTGCCGGTCCCCGCGGAACGGGTGGGGCCGCGCACGATCCTGGTGAACATCGACGCGAACACCTCACCCCCGGCGACCGCAGACGTGGGCTTGTACGCCCGTGTTTCCTCCCGCGACCAAAGGGCCGACCTGGAGCGCCAGACCGCCCGCCTGTCGGCGTGGGCGGCCAAGGCCGGGCACAAGGTGGTGCGTGTGGAGTCGGAGATCGGCTCGGGCATGAACGGCTCCCGCACGAAGGCGCGTCGGCTACTGGCCGATCCGAGGGTGCGGACCGTGGTGGTGGAGCACAAGGACCGCCTCGGCCGCATGAACGTCGAACTCGTTGAGGCCGCTCTGGCTGGGACCGGTCGTCGGCTCGTTGTCCTTGATGAGGGCGAAGCCGAAGACGACCTGGTGCGCGACATGGTGGAGGTTTTGACCTCGTTCTGCGCCCGCCTGTACGGCCGCCGCTCGGCGAAGAACCGTGCGCACAAGGCGCTTGAGGCGGCTGCCGCCGATGAGTGAGCCCAAGAAGAAGCAGCTCCGCGTCATCGAAGAGCCGTTCGTCGCGCTCGGACCATCCGGGGTGGCCATACGCGACCGTCTCAAGCACCTCACGCCCGATGACGAGAGGATGTTGCGCCTGATCGGCGAACACCAAGGCCGCCTCGCATCCCGCGACCTCAAAGCCCGCTGCGAGGCCGGAAAGGATCACGACAACGACGCCTGGGCGGCCCGTAAACGGGAGCTGACCGAGCAGTCCTCCTCCCGGATCGCCGGAACGATGACCAAGGCCACCCACGACCAGTACGGGCTGGCGCGGCGCTCTCTCATGGCGCATATAAAGAACCTCGAAACAGGTGTGCGCACCCTGCGACACCGGCTCTCGCAGCCGCTTGGGGAGAAGGGCACCAAGCGCGCCCCCGGCGGATACCGATCCACGAGCGAGTGGTTCCACAAGTCCCGCCGCCTGGCCGCGCTGGAGCACCGGCTCGACGTCGCCCGCCACGACTGGGAGAGCGGCCGGGTACGCGTGGTGCGCGGTGGCCGACGCCTGCTCAAGAGTCGTCACAACCTCGAAGCGGCTCAGCTCACCCAAGCAGCGTGGCGCCAGCGGTGGGAGGCCCAGCGCTGGTTCCTCTGCGCTGACGGCGAGTCGGGCAAACGCTTCGGAACGAGACGATCCGCCTCACCCCGGACGGCGAGGTGAGCATCAAACTCCCGGCCCCGATGGCGTACCTGGCCAACACCCGCAACGGCCGGTACGTGCTCGCATCCCGCGTCGCGTTCGCTCACCGGGGCTCTGAGTGGCGCGACCGCGTCGAGCAGAACCGGGCTGTTGCTTACCGTGTTCACCTGGACGTGGAGCGGGGGCGCTGGTACGTGACGGCGTCTTGGACCAGGCCCGTCGTCAAGACTCTTCCGTTGGAGGCTGCCCGCTCTCAGGGCGTGGTCGGTGTGGACACCAACGCCGATCACTTCGCCGCCTACCAGCTCGACATCGACGGCAACCCGGTCGGCGACCCGCAGCGCTTCTTCTACGACCTGTCCGGATCGGCCAACCACCGCGATGCCCAGATCCGGCACGCCATCAGCCAGTTGTTGCACTGGACCAAGAGCCGCGGTGTCAAAGCGGTCGGTATCGAGGACCTCGATTTCGCCGCGGAGAAGACTCGTGAGAAGCACGGCCGCAGGAAGCGGTTCCGGCAGCTCATCTCGGGCATCCCGACCGGCAAGCTCAAGGCCCGTCTGGTGTCGATGGCCGCCGAGCGGGGTCTGGTCATCGTGGCCGTTGACGCGGCGTACACGTCGATGTGGGGCGACCAGCACTGGCGTGAACCCCTCACCAGCAACAGACGCAAGATGACTCGCCATGACGCGGCCTCGGTCGCGATTGGCAGGCGCGCCCTTGGGCACTCGATCCGGCGACGGACGGCACCGCCCCACGACGACCGGAGTGATCGTCGTGGGCATCGGACCATCCAGGCCCGTCGTGGTGTGCGGGGGCGTGAGGGAAACCGCCCACTGGTCACGGAGCGTGCACAAGATGCGCGTGCCCGGGTCGGGGAACAGAGAACGCGGGATCCCAGCGCATCCAACACCGTTCGGGATGCGCGCAGGTCCGGGACGTGGCATCAGATGTCACTCCTGGACACTGCTTAGGAACGGTTGGAACCGACCCTCTACCTTCGGTCCGCCTGTTGGTGGCGGTCGTGGTAGCGGGCCATCTGCTCCCAGTAGACCATGGTCAGCGCCATCATGGTCGCCGTGGCGGCGGCCGTCGGCACGGCCTTCCGCCGGTGGGCGGACACGACGGCCACGCACCCGGCCAGGGAGACCACGACCTGCACCGCCATCGCGGCGTCGCGCGGGCGTTCGGTGATCCACCGCTCCTCGCCCAGGATGGCCCGAGTGGCCCAGTTGTCGTCGTCGGCGGGCTTGGGGAAGATCACGGGGTTGAGCGCCATCCACGCGCCGACCGCGACGGCATGTCGCCAGTCGCGCGTCCATACGGGCAGGAAGACCAAGGGTGTGGTGGCCCACCGGGTCCACGCGCTCCACGGGTTGGAGTGGCGGGCGAATCCGGCGCGGCGTGTCCGCGCGAAGGTGCTGGGGGAGGTGGCTGCCACGGGCGGTCTCCGATCCACGGGGGTCATGACGTCACGGACGCCGACCGGACTCATCGGCTTGTCGGCCCGAGCCTACGTCTGCCCGTGCGGGCGGATAATGAGTCCGCCGCCTTCGTCCGCCCGGGACCTCCTGCGCGGGCGGGGGACGGCGCAGTGCGTGGCGGGGCCGCCCCTCACGGCTCCTGCTGTTCGTCGTGCTTTTGCGGGCCGGGCCCGGTCTTCCGCTCGGCCCCGGCTCTGCCGTCCCCGTCCCCGTCGGACGCCGGGGACGGGGCCGAGGCCGCCGGCGCCGGGTCCGGTTTCTCTTCCTTCCCGTCCTCCTCGGCGTCGGAGAGCAGGGGGTGCTCGGCGACCTCGTAGCGCCGGATGTAGGTCCCCAGGAACGCCTGCATGCTCGCGCCCATCGGCAGCGCGAGCAGCGCGCCGGGCGCCCCCAGGATGGCCACGCCCGCAAGGACCGAGCCGAAGGCCACCGCGGGGTGCATGTCCAGGGTCTTGGCGGTGATGCGCGGCTGGAGCAGGTAGTTCTCGAACTGCTGGTAGACGACGATGAACACCAGCACCCACACGGCGGGCCAGAGGCCCTCCACCAGCGCCACGAGCACGGGGACGACCCCGCCGATGTAGGTGCCCACCGTGGGGATGAACTGCGAGAGCACACCCACCCACAGCGCCAGGGCGAACGCGAAGGGGATGTCCAGCGCCACCAGCACCACGTAGTGCGCGCCCGCGCAGACCAGGGCCAGCAGCGCCCGCGAGTAGAGGAAACCGCCCGTCTTGGTGATCGCGATCTCCCAGGCCCGCAGCACCTCACGCTGGGTGCGCGGCGGCAGGACCGAGCAGATCACGCGGCGGAAGCGCGGGCCGTCGGCGCACAGGTAGAAGGTGAAGAGCCCGATCGTCAGCGCGTTGAACAGCAGCGCCAGGACGGTCGTCCCGGCGCCCCAGACGTTGTTGGCGATGCCGGAGGCGTACTGCTCGACCAGCCCGCTGACGCTGGAGATCTCGTTGAGCAGGGTGGTGGGGGAGTAGGAGGTGTCGAACGTGGTGTTGACCCAGTCCAGCGCGGCGCGGACCATCGCGGGCACCTCGGAGACGAAGGCCAGGACCTGGCCGACCAGCATCGACCCGAGCAGGCTGAAGAACACCACGGTCAGCGCCAGTACCAGGAGCATCACCAGTCCGGTGGCGGGCCCGCGCGGCCAGCGGTGCCGGTGAAGCCAGTTGACCGCGGGCTCCAGCGCCAGCGCGAGGAACAGCGAGATCAGCAGCAGCATGAGGAGGCTCTGCAACCGGACGAACAGCCACAGGGCGAGACCGAACGCGGTGACCATCCACAGGGCCAGCAGCATGGCCCGGGGGAGCCAGCGCGGCATGCCGCCGCCGCGGTCGGGACGCGCGGACCCGGGTGGTCTGGTGCTCGTGTGCAAGCCGGTTCTTCCTCACTGTGTGCGGCCGCGGGACGGGACTCCCGCGGCGTGCCGGGACGATTCCAGCCCCACCGGACGATAGCGCCTCTCGGCCGCCCGACCGTCCCACCGCCACCGCCACCGCCATCGCCACCGCCACCGCCACCGCCACCGCCACCGCCACCGCCACACCGTCCCCGGTGACGTCCGGCGCCGCTGTGGTCCGGCGCTGACAGGGGGGAGCGTGCCGCCCGCCTTCGCGGGAGGCACGCTCCGGACGCCGGAACCGGTCGCGGCCGTTCGCCTCAGGCCTCCGGTTCGACCACGCGCACCACCACCTTGCCCCGGATCCCGCCGGCCTCCAGCGCCCGATGGGCCTCGGCGATCTCGGCCAGGGGCAGGATCCTGTCCACGACGGGGCGGATGGCTCCGGACTCGGTCAGGCGGGTCAGCTCGGCGAAGAGCTCGTGCCCGGGGTTGCCGCTGAACGCGCGGATGCGGCGCGGACCGAAGACGGCCGAGGCGACGATGTGGGAGAGCGACGCGAGCATGCGCTCCGTGTCGAAGGTGATGGTGACCATGCGCCCGTTCCCGGTCAGCCGCCCGCGGTAGGCGGGCATCCCGGTTCCCACCGTGTCCAGGACGACGTCGAACGGCGGCAGGTCGGCGGCACCGGTGCTGGCGTAGTCGAAGGCCTCGTCGGCGCCCAGCTCCCGCACGAAGTCGAGGTGCCTGGCCCCGGCCAGCGCGGTGACGTGGGCGCCGTAGGCCCGGCCGAGCTGGACGGCGACGCTGCCCACCCCGCCGCTCGCGCCCCGCACCAGCAACCGCTCGCCCGGGGCGAGGCGGGCCTTGTCCCGCAGCGCGGTGACGGCCGTCGTGCCGACTCCGGGCAGGGCCGCGGCCTCGACCAGGTCGGTACCGGCCGGTGCGAGGGACAGCTGCCGGGGCGCGACGGCCACGAACTCGGCCGCGCTGCCGAACGTCCGGGGCAGCCCGCCCCACACCCGGTCCCCCGGCGCGAACGCCGAGACGTCGGCCCCCGTCTCGACCACCTCGCCCGCGAAGTCGAGCCCGGTCCGCTTCGGAAAGCCCCTCTCGACCAGCCCCGTCACCAGGCGCACCCCGCCCGCACGGCCCAGCAGCTCGCCGCCGTTGACGCTGGCGGCGTGCACGCGCACCAGCACCTCCCCCGGGCCGGTGCCGGGCTTGGCGACCGTGCCCTCGTAGAGCACCTCCGGGCCGCCGTACCGGTCGTACAGCGCCGCGCGCATCTGACTCACTGTCGTGGTCCCCTTCGTCAGCCGCCGCACGTCGGGTCCGTGCGGGCTCCTCCTCGTGCACGCTACGCCGTAAACGGACGCCACCCTCCACTTATGGCCGATGTGAGAGACAGTGCCGCTGGTTCCTCTCGGATCGACCCTCCGAACTGGCACAAGTTCTGCTTCCCGGCCAGGGGTTTCGCGAAATCCGTTGGCCGACCGCCGACCGCCGACCGCCGACCGCCGACCGCGGGCCGTTCGGACGGGCGCCCGTGTCAGCGGATCCCGCGAGGCGCGGCGCGCCCCGAACCGCGCCGGTCAGCGCAGGTACGAGGCGCCGTTGACGTCCAGGACGGCGCCGGAGGACCACACGGCCTCGGGCGAGGCGAGGTAGCGCACGGCGGCGGCGACCTCCTCGGGTGCGGCCACGCGGCCGAAGGGGCTGTCGGCGCGCACCCGGTCGGTGAGGCGTTCGGCCACGCGCTCGGTGTCCACGAACCCGGGCGCCACGGAGGCGACGGCGATGCCGTGCGGGGCCAGGGCGACGGCCAGCGACTGACCCAGGGAGTGCAGGGCGGCCTTGCTCGCGCCGTAGGCCGGGTGGTCGGGCTCGCCCCGGTAGGCGCCCCGCGATCCGACGTTGACGATGCGGCCGCGCACCCCGTGGTCGATCATGTGCCGGGCGGCCAGGTAGCTGGTGTTGGCTGCGCCGAACACGTTCACGTCCATGGTGGCCCGCCATGCCCGCTGCCACTGCTCGTAGGAGGTCGTGGCGAGGGGGTGGGCGGTGTTGACCGCGGCGTTGTTGACCAGGACGTCGAGTCCGCCCAGATGGGTGGTCGCCCGCCCGACCAGGTCGGCGGCCGCGTCGGGATCGGCGATGTCGGCCCGGAGGAGGACGTGCCCCTCACCGGGGAGCCCGGCCAGGGTGGCCTCGGCCTCGGCGCGGCGGGTCGCGT
This sequence comes from Nocardiopsis synnemataformans, assembly GCF_965343085.1. Lineage (NCBI taxonomy): Bacteria > Bacillati > Actinomycetota > Actinomycetes > Streptosporangiales > Nocardiopsidaceae > Nocardiopsis > Nocardiopsis synnemataformans. The sequence goes on from NZ_CBDRFA010000017.1 coordinate 53,336, forward strand.
AGTGCACGGCGACCCGGTCGCCCAGTTCCGCGAACGCGGTGGCCACGGCCCGGCCGATGCCCCGGGCGGCACCGGTGACCAGGACGGCGCGGCTCGCCCCGCCCTCCCGCGGGTCGCGGCGGCCTGGCTGGGAGAGGTCATCTGATGGCATGCAGGGCACTCTAATCCGTCGCCCGGCCGTGCCGAGGGTTCCGGCGCCGTGAGGCCGACGGCTCGTGGCCCCGGGCGCCACGGTCCGCGCGCGTCCCCCGTCTCCTCTCGGCGAACGCGCGCGGATCCGCCCTCACGCCAGGCCGCGCTCCCTCCAGGCCTGGGCGAACATCTCGTGCGGGGGCGCCACGGGCCACACCCCGGTGAGGGGCCCCTCGATCCGCTTGTCGATCCTGGCCCGTACCAGGTGGGAGGCGAGCTTGGCCGTCTCCAGGGGCAGGTGCGGGGCCCTGAGCTCGGTCCAGTCGCCGGGAACGAAGAGCGTCCGCCCGGCCCGTGAACGCCTGCCCTGCTCGACCGCGCCGGTTTCCAGGAGGCGGGCGGTGGTCCTCTTGTGGTGCGCGGGCGCCCAACCGTTCCACCGGCGCACGTTGCGGTCGGTGGGCCGGGACAGGGTGAGCAGTTGCAGGTACAGCGCCGCCGCGTCGGCGTCCACGTCCAGCTTGCCCGCGACCTCCTCCACCAGGTCCGGGACGCTCAGGCGCGGGTCGGCCTCGAAACCGCCCGCCGGGACCGGGGTGTCGCACGTCCGCGCGGCCATGCGGGCCAGTCCGCCGTACAGCGCCGCCGCCCTGCGGACCTCCAGGGCGGTGCCGTCCAGGCCCAGTCCGGCCAGTGCCTCCACCGTTCGCCCGACGGCATCGGGGTCGGACAGCTTCGCGGTCAGCAGCACGGGTGCGACCGGGTAGTCCTTCTTGGGCTCGTGGAGGGCGACAACGCCGTCGCTGTGCACCGGCCACGCACCGGAGCCGGGTTCGAGGGTGCCCTCCGACCCGACCCGGACGGGGACGGCCTCGGGCCGCTCCGCCCACGCACGGACCGCCGGGGCGGGCACGACGGAGGACAACGGAACGTACGACCCGGGGTGGTGCAGCCCCGCCGAGAGGCGTGCGTGCAGCTGCGTCGCTCCCGCGGCGGCGGGATGGCCCACCGGCAGCTGGAGCGCGGCCCAGGAGAGCACGGTGGCCGGGTCGCGGAAGGGCAGGGCGTGGGCGCCGACACCGTTGACCCTCTCCCCGGTGTCCCCGAAGCGGACCTCCAGGCTTCCCCAGGCGTTCTGGACCAGGTGGCGGGGCTGGTCGACGGCGGCGTGGCCGTCCCCGGAGGGGGCGGCGAGCAGGCCGGTCCAGAAGGGGGCCATGGCCAGGTCCGCCGCGAACAGGTCCGGCACCTCGGCCTCGGCCTTCGCGGCGGCCAGTTCGGCCCTGGTCGGCTGGGCCCCGAGGATCTCGACCCACACCCGGGCCATGCGCTCGGCCGCGGCGACGGTGCCGCCGGGCTCCCACAGGTCGGCCGGGTCGTCGGGCACGGCCGCCAGGAACATCCCGCGGCGTTCCGCGGTGCTCAGCCTCGCGCCCGTCCTCTGGTACTCCGCGCGGGCGCCCTTCTCCGGTGCGGCTCTGGGTCGGCCGAACTCCCCGGACAGGACGAACCCGGCGGTGGCCTTCGCGACCCGTGTGGTCGCGCGGAAGGCCGCGACCGCCTCGGGGCCGAACACCACGGGGCCCCGCTGGTCGAGGAGTTCCAGGAAGCGGCGCAGCCGCGCGGCCTCGTCGCGTTCGGTCCGCACCGGGGCCTGCTCCTCGGCTCCCTCCGGCACTGGGGCCGACTCCGCGCGCACGTAGACATAGCGCCGGTCCGGCAGGTAGCGGCCCGACCAGTGCCGCGCGTTCCTGCCGTGCCTGCGCAGCAGGGGGGAGGGCGGTTCGACGATGACGGCCCGTCCGGCGGCCAGTAGGGGCGCGAGCGAGGCACCGGTGGCCAGGCCACGCACCCACGCCGTCCCCCGTTCGGCGAAGGGCTGCTCGGCCCAGACGCGCAGCAGCGCCACCAGGGCCCCGTGCTCGCGGGGGTTCGCGCCGCCGGTGGCCAGGCGCCACAGGACCGCGTCGGTGCGGCCGAGCAGGGAGTCCCAGCGCGCGGGTGCCCCGGGCGGGCTCAGTCTCCGGGTGTGTTCGTCGGTGCGGCCGCGCAGCCGCGCGCCGTCGGCGGTCAGGGCGGTGACCGTGGCCGCGAGGTCACGGGAGGAGGAGTGGAACGCCGTCTCCGGGGAGTCGAACAGTCCCGCCAGCGCCTTCTCCAGGTCCGCGTCGGTGGCCTCGGCGACGGGACCCAGCAGCGTGTCGGCGCGCACGAGCGCGGTGCGCCGGGACATCTCCTCGCGGCGCAGGCGGAGTTCGGCGGCCCACAGCACGGCCCACACCACACCGCCCGTGCCGTCGACCAGTGCCTCGTCGGTGATCTCGGGCAGCAGGCGGGACAGGGCCTCGCGCACGGCGGCCGCACGGGCGGGCGAGTTCCGGACCGAGGAGGCGAGCAGGGCCTCGGGGGACGAGGGGGCCTCGGCGCCGGGTGCGTGCAGGGCCGCCTCGATGAGCTGCCGTGCGGTGGCGTCGTCCACCCCGCGCAGGGCACGGGAGGCGGCCGGGTCGCGCGGGGACAGGAAGTGCCAGAAGGCGGGCGGCGGCACCAGGGGGAGCAGGCCGTTGTGCTCGTGGTTCCCCAGCCGGGCCTTCGGGTAGGCCCAGGTCTCCCAGAGCAGGGAGTGGTCGTTGGCGTCTCGGCACTGGATCACCGTGTGGCCCGCCTTCCAGCGGTAGGCCAGCAGCCCTTCGGTGGTGCCGCCGGGCATGCGCAGCACACCCCAGTACGTGAGGTCGAGGGGCGGGGGGAACGGCGCGCGCCGTCCGTCCGTGCCCTCCAGCGCCCGCTGGGCTTGCAGGTCCCCCTCCGCGCCGGGGCCGGTCCAGACGACGCGGAAGCCCGCGAGCCCGTCCGCCGAACCCAGCGGGGAGCCGTTCACCCCCTCCGGCAGGCCGACCAGGTGCAGGCGTGCGTCCAGATAGTCGGCGTAACCGAGCCGGGGATCCGGGGTGAGGAAGTCAGGGCACGTGAGACTTCCCCTGACGCCGGTGGCCGGGTCCACCTCGGGAAAACCCCTGTCGCCCTTGTGGGTGTTCGACCAGACGCGTGTGCCGTCGGTCAGGTGGTCGTCGACCTGTGTGACGCCTCTGCGGTCTCCGGGGCGCAGGACGCCGCCCTGGTCGTAGCGGCCCCCGTCCGGAGAGGCCAGGACGAGGCCGAGATCGTAGCAGTGCGCGGTGCCGTAGCTGAAGAGGGCCGGGGAGGAGCCGGTGTCGAACACGTCCTCGGGCGCCGAACACCAGAACGCCCGCTGCGGCTGGTGGCCGTCGTTCCTCTCCCCGTGGGTCCAGGCGACCTGGAAGTCCCCGCCCACGAAGTGCACGGTGTGCTCGTCGGCGTCCTCGGGCAGGGTGAAGGAGCAGGACCCGCGTCGGCCCCGGTGGTCCACGGCCACCGCCGCGTCCCTGCCGTAGACGGTCAGCGCCGGCCACGTGGAGGTCATGCCCCTGACGCCGCCGTCGCGGGCGCCGATCTCGGCCACGGCCTCCTCGAAGGCCCGCCACCCGTACTCGCCGGGCACCCCGAACCGGAGCGTGCGGGCGAGCGGTGCGGCCAGGTCGAGTCCGTCCAGGATCTCCTCGACCTCGTCCAGGTTCCGCATGACCGCGTGGGAGAGGCAGGCGTCGAGTTCGGTGAGTCCCCTGCCCGCCTCCTCCAGCAGGCCGCCCCGCACCCGTTCGACCTCGGCGTTCATCTGCTCCAGGAACCGCGGGTGCGGCCTTGCCCCGGTTTCGGAGCGCCGGGGCTCCCGGGCGGGACGCCTGACCCCCGCGGGCAGGTCCACCTCGATGCCGTGGGACTCACAGGCCTCCACGAGTTCACCGTCCACGCGGCCGTGCCGGTAACGGCCCTCGTAGAGGCGCACGGGAGCCTTCTCCTCGCGGACGCGCGGGGCGATGCGCGACAGCAGCGCGTACAGCTCCGCGGGCATCCGCTGCTTGGTCACGCCCTGGCCCACCCACCGGTAGCCGTACATGAAGAAGTAGCGCGACAGCCAGGCGCCGTAGCCGCCCTCGGGGCGCAGGCGCCCCCGGGCCATGTCCTCGGTGACGCCGGTGGTCTCCAGCAGACGCAGCCACGGGGAGCCGTCGGTGACCGAGGCGGGGAAGAGGACGGCCAGGCCAGACCGGTCCTCCTCGGACGGCGGTGCCTTGGCGAAGAGCCGGTCCGCCGCCTCCAGCACGCTCACCGGGACGTCGCGCCCCCCGGCGGCCGCCAGCACCCGGCCCAGGGCACGCGCCTCCTCGGCCGTCCCCAGTCCCGCGGCGCTGGCCGAGGCGCGCAACCGGGAGGGCAGCCCGGCGGGGATCGGCGTGGGACCGGCCGTCCAGGAGTCCAGGAAGCGCAGGAACTCCCGGTGCGCCTCCCGCGGGGGCAGGAGTTCGGCGAGCCTGGCACGGTGGGGGCCGAACTCCTTGGCGGGGAGGGCGCCGTACCGGGCGAAGAGCAGGGCGTTCTCCACCGTGTGGCGGAGATCGACGGGGAGCGCGTGCGTGGTCTCCGCCTCGCGCGCCCGGGTGTAGGCCGACCCCGCGCGCTTCTTGTCGGGCCCGGCCAGGCGGTGGCCGACCGTGTCCCAGAACCAGGGCAGGTACGTCTCGGGGAGCGCGGAGGAGGCGAAGAGGTCCGCCAGGTCGGACATGAGCCGTCCTCGGGCGCGGTGGCGGAGGGCCAGCCGTGCCCCGACCGCGTCGAGCAGTTCGAGGGCCTGCTGTCGGCGGCCGGGGTCCTGGGCCTGGGCCCGGTCCAGCAGGAGCGTCGAGGCGGAGGGGTCCGATGGGAGGGAGAGGGGCATGCGCAGCAGTATTCCAGCGGTCGCGGACAGCCCGGTTCCCTGGGATGGAACCGCTTCCGGCGGAGCACCGGACTCCCCGCCGTTACCGGTCGCTGGAACTCCCACCGCCTCCGGATCCGCCGTTACCGGTCGCCGGAACCCCCGCCGCTCGGGCTCCCGGTCCGGTGGGCGGATGACGGCCCCGTCCCCGGACCTTCGCCGCTACCGGCCGCCGGTCGTGTCCGCCGCGCGCCCACGTCGAAGGCGTCGTCGCACGCGTCCCGGACGGCGTCGTTGTGCGTGGCGACCACCACCGCGCAGCCCTCCCGGCTCATCTGGCGCAGCACCTCCACGACCATCGCGCCGTTGTCGTGGTCCAGCGCGCCGGTGGGCTCGTCGGCCAGCACCAGGGAGGGCTGCTTGACCAGCAGGCGGGCCAGGGCCACGCGCTGCTGCTCGCCGCCGGATAACCGGTGCACCTTCTCCCGCTCGCGTCCCGCCAGGCCGACCCGCTCCAGCGCCGCGGCGTGGCGCGACCTGGTGCCGTACCGCTTGACGATGTCGAGGTTGGCCTGGACGGTGGCGCTCTCGACCAGGGCGTAGTTCTGGAACAGGTAGCCGAGCTTGTCGCCGCGGAAGCGCCGCTGCCCGCCCGGGCCCAGGCGGGTGACGTCGGTGCCCTCGAAGAGGATCCGTCCCGCGCTGGGCCTCTCCAGCAGCCCCATGCAGTTGAGCAGGGTGGTCTTGCCCGACCCGCTGGCGCCGACCAGGGCCAGCATCCGCCCGGCCTCCACGGTCAGGTCCAGGTCCTGCCACAGCACGCGCGGCCCGAAGGACTTGGTGAGCTTCTCGACGGTGATCATGGTGTTTCCCGGGTGTTCAGGCCCGCGAGGAGCCTTCGCGGACGATACGGCGGTGGAAGAAGGCGAGCGCGCCCAGGGTCAGGGCGAGTCCGGTCGCCGCGATGGCCACGGCGTAGAGGGGTTCGAGGCCGGTGGTCGGCACCAGTTCGGGCGGCAGCGTCCTGCCGGGGTCGCGCAGCGCCCGCAACGTGGTGAGCGAGTCCCACGCGGCCCAGCCCGCGAAGCCCAGCGAGATCCCCGCCTCGAAGGCCAGGAACCGCCGGTGCGTGGCGAGGAAGCCCCACCCGCTGATGTGCCGGGCGAAGACGGTCTGGGCCCGGGTGCGCGCGTGGATGACGCACGAGGCGATACCGGTCAGCAGCAGCAGGGCGGTACCGGCGACCAGGTTGAACACCTCGATCCGCAGCAGGGCCAGGTCGGCGGCGTAGGCCCCGGCCGCCTTGTTCAGGATCGGCTGGACCGCGTTGACGTACTCGGCCATCCGCGGGTCGGCCTCCCGTGCCCGCTCCACCACGCCCGGATCGGGGAACAGCACGGCCTCGTGGGTCATGTAGGTGACGTAGGCGCTGTCGGAGAGCACGGCGCCGTTGGGCAGGGCGATGACCACCGGGTCGCGCAGGAAGGGGAGTTCCCGCTGGGCGAAGGGGGCGCTCGACCCGTAGGTGAACACCGTCTGGCCGTCGGCCGCGGGCAGGACCTCGACGCTGGCCCCGGACTCCTCGCCGCCGTTCTGGAGGCGCAGCCAGTCCGGCATCGCCCGTTCGACGTCCTCGCGGTGGGAGGCGTGCGCCTGCGGGAGCAGGACCCGGACCTGCTCCTCGGAGGCGGCGGGGCCGTAGCGCTCGCCCGAGGGGGACACGACCTCCTGCTCCGTGAGGTAGGTGTCGTTGACCACGAGCACGTCGAAGTCGGGACGCCCGGACCCGACCGGCACGACGGACTCGGGCGCGTGCTGGTCGGCGATGACGACCTGGCCCTCCCGGTCGGCCCGGCGCAGCCAGGGGCCGAGGAGGGAGTTGGCGGTCTCGGGGTCCTCCATGCCGACGCTGCCGTTGAGGGTGATGTGCGAGGTCTGGCCGGTCTGGGCGAAGGTCTCCAGCGAGGCCCGCTGCTCCCGCGTGGTCTGCGCCAGGTGGACGACCGACCCCAGGACGGTGAGCACCAGGAGCAGGACGGGCACGCGCACCAGGTAGGCGCCCGCCTGGGTGGTGCGGACGGGGATGCGGCCCTTGAGCGCGGGCAGGATCGCGGTGGTGTGCACCAGCCCGAGCACCGCGGCGTGCACGGCCAGGGCCACGGCGGCGAGGATCCCCGCGAACACCAGGGCGATCAGGGCGAAGAAGCCGAGCTGGTTCCAGCCGTTGTAGAGGCCGAGGCAGACCAGGGTGACCAGGGCGACGGCGGGCAGGGCCGCGCCCCACAGCCGGGCGACCTGGCCCAGGTCGCGCAGCAGGATCCGCCCGTAGGAGCGCCCCAGCAGCCGCTGGACGGCGTAGTCCCGGGAACCGAGCAGTACCCCCGCGCTGATCGCGGTGACACCCACCAGCAGCGCCAGGGCCAGGACGTTGAACAGCGGGCCGCCGAGGAAGGACTGCCACAGCCGGGCCTGGCTGCCGCCCACGTCCGAGCTCAGGCCGTGCTCGGCGAGCGCGTCGGTGAGCACCCGCGCGTTCTCGGGCGGCCCGAAGACCAGGTAGTAGCCGCGCGGGCTGCGTTCGGCGAGCGCGTCGACGGGGTGGACGCGCAGTTCCGTGGCGGGGTTGAAGGACGGGTATCCCTCGGTGAGCCAGTCGGCGTACCGGGAGTCGGGGTCGCCGACGGCCAGGTACAGGTGCGACAGCGACTCGGGGGTGCGCACGTCCGGGGCGGTGAAGCCGATGGCGACGCCCTGCTCGACGGCGACGCGTTCGACGGTCTGCGCGACCCGCCCGCTGTCGGAGGTGCCGTCGTCCTCGACGATCCACACCACCGCCGAGTGCTGCGCCGTGGGGATCGTCAGCTCCCACGTGGCCAGCAGCAGCGCGGCGATGAGCGCGGCGAGCAGCAGGAACGCGGTGTGGGCGAAGGCGATGGTCCGGTTGGGCATGGTCTCCTGGCGCGGTCGCGGACACGGGGGCGACCCGCCGACGGGGGCACGTCAGCGGGTCTGTCGCGGTCGGCTACCCGCAGTGCCTCCAGTAGCTCTCGTTGTTGTACAGGGCGCGGGGAGCCGACGCCCGGGAGGTGTACCCCGGCAGGTACGCCGCGGACGTGACGGTGTACCTGCCCACCGCCGTGGAGCCGTGGCAGCGCGACCCGTGGAAGTAGTCGGAGTACACGACCGAGGAGGTGAGTCCGTGGTACCACGTCCCGCCGCCGACGTAGCTGACGGCGGCCGCGGCGACGCCCGCGGTTCCGGCGGTGAGCCCGGCGGCTATCGCCAGGGTCGCCGCCGCCCGCTTGAGGGTGTGGGGCATGGTGTTTTCCTCTCCTGGCCTCCGCTGGAGTTCTCGGGGAGGGCCTTCGCGATTCGCTGTGGGGGGTGTCGTCTCGTGGGGGCAGGGGCAACTGTCGTGCCCGCGCGTCAGGTCGCGGGCGGTGCCCCGGAGGTGGCGGGGGAGGGGCCGCGGCCGCCGGGGTGGGGGACCCCGTCGTCCCCGGTTCCTCCCGCCGCCCGGAGCACAGGAGGGGGAGATACCCCGCTCTGGTACGGCTGAAAGCCCGCTGACCGGTTGCGGACAGGCCCGCCCCCGCCACCTGCTGGTTCCGTGCCCAGGCCGCCCGCATGTCCGAAAGGCGGCGTGCGCACGACGGACGGCTCTTGTACGGCCTCACCCGTTCGGGTAGGTGCGGGGGTTCCTCGGGCGCTCAGTCCGCGTCGCGCAGGCGGGCCAGCTCGGCGCGCAGCTCCTCGGCCAGCCGCACGGCGCGGTCCAGCCGCGGTTCGCGGGCCGCGTCGACCGGGGCCTCGCCGACCGGGGCCTCGGGCCGGGAGGCGGTCAGCGACGGGCCCGGGGCGATGCGTACCTGGTCGGCGGCGCCCTCGGCCTCGATGTCGAAGACCACCCGGTCGGAGCGGTGCCAGCTCTCGAACCACTCCAGGGGCGCCCCCCGCTGGTCGAAGGTGCCGCCCTCCAGCAGCAGCAGCGGCGCGTCGGCGGCCACGCCCAGCTCCCGGGCGATGCGCGGGTCGGCGGGCACGGCGCGGATCTGCCTGCGCCCGCTCGTGGGCACCGCCGCGAAGCGCTCCTCCATCAACCGGTGCAGGGAGGCGTCGCGCAGCATCGCGGCGTCCAGGGCGGCGAAGCGCTCGGCGGGCAGCCAGGTGCGCACGTAGGACAGGGGGTCGCCCTCCAGGGAGCGCATCCGCTCCAGGCGCAGCAGCTCGCGCGTGCCCAGGTGGCGCGTCGCGGAGGGCACGCCCGAACGGGTGGCCTCCAGGGACAGCACGGCGGTAGACAGGCGCAGGCCGTCGGCGGAGAACTGGTCGAACAGCCCGGTCACGCGCTGCACGAACCGGTGGTGCTCGGTGGGCACGGCCGCGACCGCCGCGCGCCCCCGCGTGCGGCGGACCGCTCCCTCGTCCTCCAGCGTGGCCAGCGCCTGGCGCACGACGCTTCGGGAGACCCCGAACCGCTCGCGCAGGGACGCCTCGCTGGGCAGGGTGTCGCCGGGGGCGATCGAGCGGTCGCGGATCTCCGCGCGCAGCACTCCGGCGATCTGCGCGTGCAGCGGTCGGGGGTCGGTGCGGTCCACGGGCATGCGCAACATTCTAGGGTCGTCCCTGCTCCCGGGTCGGCCGCCCTGGGGCGGGGGAGCCTCGTGTGACGGGTCCTCGTCCGGCCGCCGGACCGCGAGGCGGACGCGCTGACCGGGGCGGGAAGTGCCGTGCGACGGGCCCGCCTCTGGTGGGCGCCCCGCAGGACGGGCGGGGCGCCCGCGACAGGCGGGCCGGTCGGGGGAACGCGGTGGTGCGAGGGACGTGGCCCCTGTTCCCCGCGGGAGGCCGGTCGGTCTCGAAGCCCCCGTGGTGCGCGGGCGTCCCCGCCACCACGGGGATCGGGGGTGCGCGCACGGGCGCGCACACCCCGTCCGGCTACCCCTCGGTGCGGGTGGCCTGCCAGACGTGGCCCCAGCCGGGGGCCAGCTCGGCCGCGCGGCGGATCGCCAGGACGAGGCTGGCCTCGCGGGCGATGCCCCGGCCCGCGATGTCGAAGGCCGTGCCGTGGTCGACCGAGACGCGCACCACCGGCAGGCCCGCGGTGATGTTGACCCCGTCGTCGCCGTAGACCGCCTTGAAGGGCGCGTGTCCCTGGTCGTGGTAGCAGACCGCGACCAGCTTCCACTTGCCCTTGACCGCCGCCGGGATCAGGGCGTCGGCCGGGAGCGGGCCGTGGGCGTTGATGCCCTCCTCGCGGGCGCGGGCGATCGCGGGGGCCAGGACGTCGGCGTCCTCGTCGCCGAACAGGCGGTTCTCACCCGCGTGCGGGTTCAGGCCCGCCACCCCGATGGGCTCGTCCGGGCTGCCCTGGGCGCGGGCGAAGGCGCTCATCAGGCGCAGCACCTGGAGGGTCCGCTCCTGGGTGACGCCCTCGATGGCCTGGCGCAGCGACACGTGCGTCGTCAGGTGGAAGAAGGACAGCTCGTCCGCCGACAGCACCAGGCTGTAGTCCTTCACTCCGAACTCGTGCGCGAGCAGCTCGGTGTGCCCGGGCCAGGCGTGGCCGCCCAGGTGCATCGCGGCCTTGTTCAGCGGCGGGGTGACGATGCCCTCCACCAGGCCGCGCTTGGCCAGGTCCACGGCGGCGATGACGAACCGTGCCGACCCGTCGCCCGCCTCCGCGCTCAGCTCGCCCGGGGGGACGTGGCCCAGCGAGGGGCCGGTCTGCACGATGTCGATCACGCCGGGCTCGTCGGCGGCCTCGGCCGGGGAGGCGACGGTGTTGACCGCCTCCGGGTCCCCGCCGACCGCGGTGACGGCGCCCCGCAGCGCGTCGGCGTCACCGACCACGACGGGCCTGGCGTACTCGCGGACCTCGGGGTGGTGCAGCAGCGCCTTGGCCGTGATCTCGGGGCCGATCCCCGCCACGTCGCCGAGGGTGACTGCCAGTGTGGGACGGCTCATTCGTTCCTGCCTTTCGGGTGGCGGACCGCCTCGGCGGCCTCCAGTAGTGCGCTGGGGGATCCGAATCCCCCGGCCTTGGTGACGATGGCGCGGCCGTGCCGGGGCCCGCCGGACAGCGTGCCGATCGGGATGCCGGGCGCGACCTCGCCGGTCAGGGCGATGGCGCGGGCCTCCAGCGCCCGGGTCAGGGCGCGGGCCCCGTCGCCGCCGGTGACGACGAACCCGGACAGCTCGTGCCGCCCGGCCAGGGCGGCGGCGAACTCGCCCATGCGGCGGGCCACGGCGGCGGGGTCGAGCTCCCCGTCGCGGTCCTCGGGCGCCACCAGCGCCGTGTGTGCCGTCGAGGGGTCGAAGCGCTCCAGTGCCTCGCGGGTCCAGGAGCGCCACGCCTCGTCGTCGGCGAGGTCGCCCGGCGCGGGCTGCTCGATACGGGTGCGCGGGTCGGCCACCAGCTCCTCCACCTGGCCGCGCGCGGTCTGGTGCAGCGAGGTGACGACCACGAGCGCGGGCGCCGGGGCCTCCCGCGCGGCCCAGGAGCGGGCCAGTCGGGAGGCGAGTCCGGCCGAGCCGACGGGCACGGCGTCCGGGCCCAGGGCGGTGACGGCCGCCGCCAGGCGGTCCAGGTCCTCCTCGGTTTCGGCGTCCACGACCGCGACCGGGCCGCTGGCGCGCAGCAGCTCGGCGTCGGCGCGGGCGTCCCGGCCGGTGAGCCGGACGTGCTCGGCGCCCAGCAGGACCGCGATCCGGCTCTCGGTCACCGGGGTCACCGGGTCGCGGCCGACCGCGGTGCGGTGCACCTCGACCCCGTCGACCAGGAGCACCCCGTCGCGGACCGTGCGCCCCGTGGCCGGGAAGGCCGGGCAGACCACGGCGACCGCGCCGGGCGACCAGGCCGGGAGCGTCGCGTCGATCTCCGCGCGGATGGGACCGCGCAGGGTGGAGTCGACCTTCTTGTACAGGCGGGCCGCACCCGCTTCGCGCAGGCGCCGGACGGCCTCGGCGGCGGCCCGGGCCGCCTGCTCGGCGGGCAGCGCCCGCGAGTCGGTGCTGACCGCCACCACCTCGGCGGTGGAGGGGGCGGGGGAGAGCTGGAGCTCGGTGCTCCACCCCGCGCGCAGGAACTGCACCGCGGTGTCGCCCGCGCCGGTCAGGTCGTCGGCGACCACGGCCACGCGTGGCTCCGCGGGTGTGCTCACGGGTTCTCCTCCTTGGCCTCGACGGACGCGGCCGACGCGGTGGCGCGGGCCTGCTCCTCCTTCTCCGCCTCGGCGGGAGAGGCCCCGGCCCGGCGCAGGACCCAGGTGGTCACCAGCGGGGCCAGCAGGGCGGTGACCAGGACGCTCGCGGCGACCTGGGATGTCGCGGTGCCCACGTAGGCGGCGAACGACGGGTCGGCCGCGGCGACGATGGCCGGGGTGGCCACGGCGTTGCCGGAGGTGGTACCGGCGGCGAAGCCGACGCCGGACTCCTTGCCGCGCCGCAGCAGGAACCTGTAGCCGAGGTAGACGAACCCGCCGGTGACCAGGGTGATGACCACGCCCATCAGGACGCCGGTCAGTCCGCCCCGGGCCACGTCGGCCAGGTTGATCCCCGTGCCGAGGGCGAAGGCGAAGAACGGGATGACGATGGCGGGCACGGGCCTGAGCACCTCGCGCCACTGCGCGTCCACGTTGCCCACGACCACGCCGAGCACGAACGGGATGATCGCGGCGAGCAGGGTCGTCAGCGGGATCTGGCCCAGCCCCGAGGCCCCGATGAACAGCAGGGCGAAGAAGGGACCGTCGTTGACCGCTCCGGCGATGTAGGCGCCGCGGTCGCGGGCGCGTCCGTACTGGCCGGTGATGGCCAGCCACAGCCCGCCGTTGGCGTTGGTGGCGGCGGCGATCATCGCCAGGATCGACACGCCCAGGACGCCTTCGGGGCCGGTGGCCACGGCGAGCGCGATGATCAGCAGGCCGGGGATGACGCTCTTGCCCAGGAGCACGACACCGGTGGTGGCCAGGACGGGTCCGCTCGTGCGGAGCGTGACCTGGGTTCCGGTGGCGAAGATCAGCAGGGCGATCAGGGGCATCGCGCTGTCCTTGAACAGCGCGGTGGTGAAGCTGCCGATGTCCAGCGCCCCGGGGGCGAAGGTTCCGATGACCGAACCCAGGACCAGGGGGATCAGCATCGCCCCGCCGGGGATCTTGTTCATCCAGTGGTAGAGGGGCACCAGGGACCCGTGGTCGTCGCGCATAAGTATCCGTTCGCAGGGGTGGCCCGGCGGGCGGCCCGTGGAGGTCGGAGGCCGGTACACATGTTGTCCGTACAGAGTGTACGTACAAGTTGGGATGATGTCAGATCCGGGCACACGAATTCACATCGGGGCTTCGGCGGGCCCGGGGTGCGGGGGTGCTGCGGGGGCGCCGCGGAGGCGGTGCGGGGGCCTCTCGCGGGGTCGCGCGACCGGGCCGGTGTGATCCGTGCCACGTGCGAACCGGGGGTCTCTCGCGGGGTCGCTCCGGAGTCGCGGCGCGGGCGTGGCATCGGCTGGCCGTAATTCCTCTCGTTGGTGACCGGGAAACGGCGTACCCGGTCTTTCCTCATGGGGAATTCGCATCATGAAATGTCCCGAATTCGTGGTTTCTGTTCGTAGTTCGATTCGCACTCGCGTGTGAGGGCTGTGCAGGATTTTGTGATCATATGCCTTGTTCGTGGGCTTGTGGTGTGGCCGTGAAGTGCCTTTCGGTGGGGTGTTCGCTCCCGGGTCAGCGGAAGCAGAGCGGATATGGGACAGGGATCCCTCCGGTGTCGCCGAGAAAAATTCTGATTTCCTTGCGAAGCCCGAATGGTCGCTCCTAGGGTGATCAGCGGTTTACGGAGAAAGACTGGCCCGTGCGTCAACCGCCCAGGTCACGCCACGTATCCGAGTACGCGCAACCCTTTCCCTACCCGCACCCGTCCCGCGGGGCCACCTCCCCCGGCCCGGCGGGACGGGCGCGCTACCACCATGAGGAGAGACACGGCGGATGTCGATCGACTCGGCTCCTGAGGTACGGAGCAGCAAGCAGCAGAGCCTGGGGACCGCGGCCGCGCGGAACCTGGCGACCACCACCAAGTCCACGCCGCAGATGCAGGGGATCAGCTCCCGGTGGCTGACCCGGATGCTCCCGTGGGTGCACACCGACGGCGGCGCCTACCGGGTCAACCGGCGGCTGACCTACACCGTCGGCGACGGGCGGATCGAGTTCGAGCAGACCGGCGCCCAGGTCCGGGTCATCCCCCACGAACTCGGCGAGCTCGCCCTGCTGCGCGGCTTCGACGACGAGGAGGTGCTGGCGGCCCTGGCCAACCGCTTCGTCCAGCGCGACTTCGAGTCCGGCCAGGTCCTGGTGGAGGAGGGCTCAGCGGTCGACAGCCTGTACCTGCTGGCGCACGGACGCCTGCACAGGACCGGTACCGGTCCTTACGGCGAGGTGGTCCGGCTGGGCGTGCTGGCCGACGGCGACCGGTTCGGCGACCAGCACCTGCTCGGCACCGAACCGGTGTGGGAGTTCACCGTCAAGGCCGCGACGTCGGGCACGCTGCTGGAGCTGCCCCGGCGCGAGTTCATCGCGATCCTGGACGACTCGCCCGCCCTCCAGGCCCACGTCCAGCAGTACCTGTCCCTGCCCGGTGAGCGGCAGAACAAGCACGGCGAGGCCGAGATCGCCCTGTCCTCGGGCCACATCGGCGAGGCCGAGCTGCCCAGCACCTTCGTCGACTACGAGCTCAGGCCGCGCGAGTACGAGCTGAGCGTGGCCCAGACCGTACTGCGGGTCCACAGCCGGGTCGCCGACCTCTACAACAAGCCGATGAACCAGACCGAGCAGCAGCTGCGGCTGACCATCCAGGCCCTGCGCGAGCGCCAGGAGCACGAGCTGGTCAACAACCGCGAGTTCGGCCTGCTCCACAACGCCGAGTTCAAGCAGCGCATCCAGACCCACTCGGGGCCGCCCACCCCCGACGACCTGGACGACCTGCTGAGCATGCGCCGCAACACCCAGTACATGTTCGCCCACCCCCGCGCCATCGCCGCCTTCGGCAAGGAGTGCAACAGCCGGGGGCTCAACATCGGCACGGTCGAGGTCAACGGCCACCAGCTGCCCGCCTGGCGCGGCGTGCCGCTCCTGCCCTGCGGCAAGATCCCGGTCACCGAGCGCCAGACCTCGTCGATCATCGCGGTCCGCACCGGCGAGGACAACGAGGGCGTCATCGGCCTCTACCAGACCGGCCTGCCCGACGAGGTCGAGCCCGGCCTCAACGCGCGCTTCATGGGCATCGACGACAAGGCCGTCATCTCCTACCTCGTCAGCACCTACTACTCCGCCGCGGTGCTCGTCCCCGACGCCATCGGGGTCCTGGAGAACGCCGAGGTCCACCCGCGTGGCTGAGTACCCGACACCGTCAGGGAAGGAGGTCTAGACGGTGCCATCGCTGCCCAGGATGTCCGCCTCCGCCGCCTCTCCGGAGGCGGCGGCCCTGGTGGACGACCTGCTCCGCGACCCGCGGCGCCCCGGGAGACCGGACCTGCTGGTGTCCGCGGCCGCCCCGCGGACGCCTCCCGCGCCCCGGCTGCCCGTGGGGTCCCGCGAGGTCGGCACGTCGGCGCTGCGGCTCCGCCTGCCCGACTCCCATGTCGCCGACCAGAGCCCCGGCGCCCTCGCCGCGCGCACCGGACTCCGCGTCCCCGGCCACCCCGGCGGGCTGGGGCCGGGCGCCGCGGGCGTCCCCGCCCCGGCGCGGGAGCGCCCGGGGACCGGCGCCTCCCGGCCTGGGGGGCCGGCCCCCGTCCCCGAACCCGAGGGGCCCGAGGTCGACGGGGAGCGGATCCCGGCGCTGTACTGCCCGCCCGCCGTCCGCGACGACCCCGCCCTGGGCGACGAGGTCGACGACCGGCTGGTGGTGTGGGCCGAGGAGGTGGGGGTCTACCCCGGCCAGCTCGACCGCGTCCGCGCGGCCGGGTTCGGACGCCTCATCATGCTCGCCCACCCCGAGACCGACGACCCCGACCGCCTGCTGGCGGCGGCCAAGTGCGCCCTGGCCGAGTGGTCCGTGGACGACCACTACGTCGACGGCGAGGCCGAGGAGGCGCACCCGGAGCTGCTCGGCCAGCGCCTGGCGATCGCCCACTCGGTCATCGACCAGGCGCACCTGCCGCTGCGCTACGCGCCCCAGCTGGAGGAGGTCGTGGGCGCGGACCCCGTGATGCGGGCCCTGCGCTCCAGCCTGGGCAACCTCGGCGCCTACGCCACGGCTTCGCAGGTGCGCAGGCTCCGCCACGAGCTGGCGATCATGTTCGTGGCCTACAACCAGGAGGGCGTCTGGCTGGCGACCGGACACCGGCCGCCGGTCTGGGAGTTCCTCATGCACCGGCACGAGAACAGCTTCGTGCCGTGCATGGCGCTCATCGACGCGGTCGCCGGGTACGAGCTGCCGCACCAGGAGTTCTCCGAGCCGAGCGTGCGCCGCGTGTTCACCCTGGCGGGCAGCGCGAGCGTGATCGTCAACGACCTGTACTCCATGGGCAAGGAGGACGTCACCGACCTCAGCCTGCCCCGGCTGATCGCCACCGAGGACGGGTGCTCGCTGGGTGAGGCCGTCCGGCGCACCGTCGACATCCACGACGAGCTGATGCACGCCTTCGAGGCCGAGGCCGCCGCCCTGGCGCTCAGCGGCTCGCCGGAGCTGCGCCGCTTCCTGCGGGGCCTGTGGGCCTGGCTCGGCGGCAGCCGTGAATGGCACGCCCGCAGCCCCCGCTACCACGGGGCGGGCACCGACTGAACGGGCCGCGCCCGGCGCGGCCCGTTCCTCCTCCGCGGACCGGCCCGGCCCCGAACCCGGGCCGGTCCCGACCGACACACACCACGACAAGGAGTTCTCTCGCGATGACCGAGACCATCAGCCGATCGGCGAACGTCCTGCGCACCGCCTACCAGGAGTCCGTGGCGGCGTACTGGAACGCCGAGAAGGACCCCGTCAACATCCGCCTCGGCGAGGTCGACGGCCTCTACCACCACCACTACGGGATCGGCGACTACGACCCGTCCGTGCTGGAGGGCCCGGAGCAGACCCGCGACGAGCGCATCATCCAGGAGATGCACCGCCTGGAGACCGCGCAGGCCCACCTGCTGCTGGACCACCTGGGCGCGGTCGGGCCCGACGACCGGATCATGGACACCGGCTCCGGGCGCGGCGGCAGCAGCTTCATGGCCAACCAGCGCTTCGGCTGCCACGTGGACGGGATCAGCATCTCCGAGCAGCAGGTCGTCTTCTCCAACGGCCAGGCCGAGGAGCGGGGCGTGGCCGACCGCGTGCGCTTCCACTTCCGCAACATGCTCGACACCGGCTTCGAGACGGGTTCGCTGCGCGCCAGCTGGAACAACGAGTCCACCATGTACGTGGACCTGTTCGAGCTCTTCCGCGAGCACGCCCGCCTGCTGGAGTACGGTGGCCGCTACGTCACCATCACCGGCTGCTACAACGACGTCACCGGCGGCCGCTCCAAGGCGGTCAGCCGCATCGACGAGCACTACACCTGCAACATCCACCCCCGGAGCGAGTACTTCCGGGCGATGGCCGCCAACGGACTCGTCCCGATCGAGGTCGTCGACCTCACCGAGGCCACGATCCCGTACTGGGAGCTGCGCGCGCAGTCCTCCGTGGCCACCGGCATCGAGGACCCCTTCCTCACCGCCTACAAGGAGAACAGCTTCCACTACCTGCTCATCGCGGCCGACCGCGTCTGAACCTCCCGGGGGCGGCGCGGACCCCGGCCGCGCCGCCCCCCGGAACACCCGCACCCCGTCGAGCACCCGCACCCCGCCGTCGAACACGAAGGACACCGATGACCACCAGAACGGACACCGACCACCGCTCCGCCGCCGCCCCGGACGACCGCGCCGCGCGGCCGGTCATGCTCGAACTGGTCGACGAGGACGGGGTGACGGTCGGCACCGCGGAGAAGCTCTCCGCCCACCTGCCCCCCGGACGACTGCACCGGGCCTTCTCGGTCTTCCTGCTGGACGAGCGGGGCCGCCTACTGCTCCAGCGCCGCGCCCTGGGCAAGTACCACTCTCCCGGCGTGTGGTCCAACACCTGCTGCGGCCACCCCTACCCCGGTGAGCCGCCCTTCGTGGCCGCGGCCCGGCGCACCGGTGAGGAGCTGGGCGTGGCGCCCGCGCTGATGCGGGAGGCCGGAACCGTGCGCTACAACCACCCCGACCCGGTCTCCGGGCTGGTGGAGCAGGAGTACAACCACCTCTTCGTGGGCCTGGTGCGCGACGGGCCGCGTCCCGACCCCGAGGAGATCGCCGAGACCGCGCTCGTCGACCCGGCCGGGCTCGCGCGGCTGCGCGGGGAGCATCCGCTCTCGGCCTGGTTCACGACCGTGTTCGACGCCGCGCTGCCCGCGGTGCGCGAGCTGGTCCCCGGCGCGGGCTGGTAGCCCCCGGCCCGGATCCCCGTCGCGCCCACGGTCTACAGGATGCGGCGCGGTCCTTCGGGCGGGTGCGGACGGGCGCCCCACTCACGGGGGTAGCCCAGCGAGACCTCCACGTGGGGCACGCCGTCGACCACGATCGTGCGCGGGATGTGCAGGTGCCCGTAGACCACCGCGCGCGCCCGGTAGCGCACGTGCCAGTCCGCGGTGGCCTCCGTCCCGCACCACTGGGCGAACTCGGGGTAGCGCAGGATCCGGGTGGGTTCGCGCACGAGCGGGAAGTGGTTGACCAGCACGGTGGGCAGGTCCGCGTCCAGCGCGTCCAGCCGCTCGCGCGTGTACTCCAGGCGGGCACGGCACCAGGCGTCACGCCCGGGGTGGGGGTCGGGGTGCAGCAGGTACTCGTCGGTGCACACCACGCCCGCCTCGTGGGCGACCGCCAGCGCCTCCTCCTTGGTACGCGTCCCCTCGGGCCGGAAGGTGTGGTCGTACAGGACGAACAGGGGAGCCACCGCGACCGGGCCCTCGGGCCCCGGCCACACCGGATAGGGGTCCTCGGGGGTGTGCACGCCCAGGCCGCGCAGGCCCTCGACCAGGTGCCGGTAGCGCGCCTCCCCGCGTAGCTGGACGGGGTCCGTGGGCGTGGTCCACAGGTCGTGGTTGCCGGGCACCCAGACCACGGTGGCGAACCGGTTCGCCAGCAGTTCCATCGCCCAGAGGACGTCGTCGCTGGTCTCGGCGACGTCCCCGGCCACCAGGAGCCAGTCGTCGTCGGACTCCGGTCGTAGCCCTTCGGTGAAGGCGCGGTTGCCACCGTGCCGTACGTGCAGGTCGCTGATGGCGAACAGGCCCATCTCACCGTCTCCCCGTGTCGGCTCCGGTCCGCGGCCACCCTACACAGGCACGGGTGAAGGCCCTCGCGTGCGCCCCGGGGTGCCGGGCGCGCAGGTGGTGGACCAGCACCGCGAGCGCCCAGGGCGAGGTGCGCGCCCACAGGATCCCCGCGGCCCCGGCCAGTTCGAGGACGCCCGTGGCGGTGACCAGCAGGGCGGGAGCGGGCAGCGCGGGCGGGACCATCGCGATCAGCTCCTCGCGCATGCCCACGAAGTGCGACACCCCGGTCAGGGTGAACACGGCCGCGATCCCGCCCCGCAGGGCCAGCGGCCAGGAGCGCAGCGGGCGCACGCCCGCGGCGCCGAGGACGAGCAGCAGCGCGGTGACGCCGACGAGGGCGATGAGGGGTTCCATGGTGCTTGCTCCCGGTTCGTGTTCCCGCTCTGTGATCTTTCCACTGGAAATATCCCTTCCGCCGACTGAACCTGTCAATGGAAAGATTGGGAGGTGGGTTTCGGAGGAGGAGTCCGGAGTGGGGCGGGGTGCCCGTGCGCTTCGGGTGACACTTCCCATCCCGGGGACGGGCGGCCGGGTGGAGCGGCTCGGGTAGGGCCCACGGTCCCTCAGCGCAGGAGTCCCGTTCCGTCGGTCGCCGCGAAGCCGTTCGTGGAGCCGCGTTCGTGCCTTGGCGCAGGTGGGAGCGTTGGCGGTCGCGGTCGTCGCGGGCCGTGCAGTGTGACCGGGTCCGTGCTCCGCGTCCGCTTCGGTCACGCTGAGTCCGTGTTCGACACCACTACGGCGTGTGTAAGATGCCGCGGGTGATCGTGACGACACGGTCACCCGAGCCGTGGTGCCTTCCCCCTACCTCCCCGCCACGGCGCCGAGCCGAGGCGTGCCGCCCCCGACCCGCTCCGTGTCCGGGTGCGCACGCGCTCGCCGAACCGACACACGAGAGGTAGAGGATGAGCCCTGAGACCGTCGGCCTCGCGCTCCTGCTGCTGGGAGTGCTGCTGCTGGTAGCGAAGCTGGTACGGGTCAGGTGGAAGCTGACACAGAGGCTCTACCTGCCCGGATCGATCATCGGCGGCGGTGCCGCGCTGCTCCTGGGCCCCGACGTGTTCGGGCGCCTCATGGGCTGGTTGGCCGACCGGGGCGTCGGCGGGGGCTTCGCCGAGCGCGCGGCCGAGGGCGGACTCTTCGGCGCCGACGTGATGGCGGTCTGGTCCGCCCTGCCCGGCCTGCTGATCTCGGTGGTCTTCGCCAGCCTCTTCCTCGGCAAGCCCCTGCCCCGCTTCCGCGAGGCCGCGTCCCTGGCGGGTCCCAACCTCGCCTTCGGCGTCACCATGGCCAGCGGCCAGTACGTGATCGGCCTGGTGCTCGCCCTGCTGGTGCTCGCCCCCCTGTTCGGCGTGCCGGTCATCTCCGGGGCCCTGATCGAGATCGGCTTCCTCGGCGGGCACGGGACCGCGGCGGGCCTGGGCGACACCTTCGACCAGGCGGGCTGGGCCGAGGGGCAGGACCTCGCCCTGGGCATGGCCACCGTCGGACTGCTGTCCGGGATCATCGTCGGCATCGTCCTCATCAACTGGGGCGTGCGCCGCGGCAAGTCCAACGTGATCAGCGCCGACACCCGCGGCAGCGACACCGAGCAGGCCGGGCTGGTCGAGCCCGGCAAGCGCTCGGCGGGCTCGACCATGACCGTCCACCCCTCGTCCATGGACCCGCTGACGCTCCACTTCGGGCTGGTCGCCCTCGCCGTGCTGATCGGTCAGCTCATCCTCATGGGGTTGCAGTGGCTGGAGCGGACGCTGTGGGCCGACACCATCGAGATCATGGCCTACGTGCCGCTGTTCCCGCTGGCCATGATCGGCGGCATCGTCCTCCAGGTGTTCGTCGACCGGTTCGACCGCAACGACGTGGTGGACCACGGGACCGTCGAGCGGATCCAGGGCCTGTCGCTGGACGTGCTCATCATCGCCGCGATGGCCACCCTGTCGCTCCAGGCCATCGCCGACAACCTCGCCGCCTTCGTGATCCTCGCCGTGGCGGGCATCCTGTGGTCGCTGTGCGGCTTCCTGTTCCTGGCGCCGCGGATGATGCCCAGCCACTGGTTCGAACGGGGCATCGGCGAGTTCGGCCAGTCGCTCGGCGTGACCGCCACGGGCCTGGTGCTGATGCGCGTCGTCGACCCGGAGATGAAGTCGCCCGCCTATCCGGCGTTCGGCTACAAGCAGCTGATCTTCGAGCCGTTCTTCGGGGGCGGCCTGGTCACCGCGGCCGCCATCCCGCTGATCATCAGCCCGCAGGTGGGGGCGGTGGGCTTCCTGGCGATCATGGCCGTGGTCCTGGCGGCCAGCCTGGTCACGGGCCTGTTCGTGCTCCGGCGCCGGTCGCGCGGTGCCGCCGTGCCCGAACGGGAGGCCGAGGAGGCCGAGACGGTGTCCTGACCCGGGGGTGTCGCCGGCCCGGCCCCGGCGGAGCGGGGCGCGGGGCCCAGCGGTCAGGACCCGTCCGGTGCTCCGGTGACGCGGCGCGGGCGCGGCCCCGGGCCGGTCCCGCGCCGGGGCGCCGAGCGCCCTCCCGGAACCGGGCCTGTGGAAAACGGGTGTAGCGTCCCTTCGGTCACCTAGCGTTAGTCGTGGAGGCGGGACCGGCCCGAGGTCCGCCCCGGCAGCGCACACCAACCGAAGGGGCGGCCCGTGGTCGAACGCAGAGCCCTCGACATGGACTCGCTCGCGGTCAGCGACCGGTTCCGTCTGTTCAACTTCACCCGGCGCGACGACCACGTCACCTACCTGTGGATCCTGCGGGCCATGGACCGCCTGCGCGAGGTCCACCAGGTCCAGGTGGCCCCCGACGACGTCGCCGAGGCCCTGCGCGAGCTGGCCCGATCCCACGACGGGGTGCCCGTGCCCGACCGGAGCCTGCGCGACCGCCTGGACGAGCTGCACGCCGACCGCGTCGTGCACCGCTTCGACGACGCCTCGCGCGCCGGCAACCTGGCGCGCTACCGCAACCGCCAGTCGGTCTACCAGTTCAGCGAGCTCGGCTACCGTGCCTACCAGTCGGTCGAGAACCTGCTGGGCGCCCGCATCGAGGACGTCAACCTGTCCCGGCTGGTCTTCTCCGAGGTCCTGGAGGACCTGCGCGCCCTGGCCGAGGCCAACCGCACCGGCCGGGCCGAACAGGTCTACCGCAGGCTCTCGCGCCTGGACGCGGTCATGGAGGACATGGGGCGCCGCTCCGCCCAGTTCCACGTCACCCTCGGTGAGATCCTGCGCTCCACCGACACCTCCCCGGACATCTTCCTGCGCCACAAGAACGCCCTGCTGGTGCACATGAGCGACTTCATGGCCGAACTCGACCGCTACCTGCCCCGCCTGGACCGCGCCGTGCGCGAGGTGGAGGAGACCGGGCTGGCCACACTGCTCTCCCGCGCCGCCGACTCCGACGAGCGCCTGTTCATGGAGCGCGACGAGCGCCTGGCCGACTGGCGGCGCCGCTGGCGGGCCCTGCGCGCCTGGTTCGCCTCCGACGACGCCATCCCCGCGCGGGCCGCCGAACTCCACTCGGCCACCCGGTCGGCCGTCTCGGGCGTCATCGCCCTGCTGCGCCAGATCACCGAGGCCCAGCGCGGCGGGGTCAACCGCTCCACCCAGCTGCGCCACCTCGCCGAGTGGGTGTTCCACACCCCCGACGACGGCGCCGCGCACGCCCTGATGGGCGCCGCCTTCAACGTCCGCTCCGCCCGCCACCTGGGCGCGGCCCACGACGACGAGGAACAGATCCCACCCAACACGACCTGGTGGGACGCCCCCGGCGTGGAGGTGTCGGTCACCCTGTTCCGCAGCGGCACCGCCCCCAACGCGGGCGTGCCCAAGCCGGTACGGCGCAACCCCGGCGCCCAGGCGCGCCTGCGCGGACAGCAGGCCGCCGGCCGGGCCGCCGAACGCGAGGCCGCGGCCCGCCTCGTCGACCTGGGCGCCCACGGCCGGGTCCTGGACGAGACCGACACCCGCGTCCTGCTGCGCCTGGTCACCCGTGCCCTGGAGTCGCGCAGCGTCGTCGCCGGACGCCTGTCCTCGGCCAGCGGCGAGGGCGACGGCACCATGGTCCGCCTGGTCCCCGACCCGGCGGGCAGCACCGTCCACACCAGCCAGGGTCGACTCCACCTGCCGGGTCTGCGCCTGGAGGCCACCGGCCACCGGCCCCGAACGAAGAACACCTGATGCCCCGACTCTTCGCCCGCACGGTCGCCCCCGCCGACCTGGGCTCCTACCAGCAGGCCATGCGCCGCGTCCTCACCTGCGACCTCATCACCGCCGCGCGTCCGCGCCCCGGTGTGCTGGACCAGGTGCTGCGCTGGGCCGACGAACTCGCCTCCGACCTGGAGCGGCTCTTCGGCTACACCCTGGTCGCCACCACCGACCACGTGCGCCTGGTCCGCGAACTCGACGCCCTGGACCCCACCCAGCGCCAGACCTTCTCGCGCCGGGGCAGGCCCTTCGACCGGCGCAGACTCGCCTACCTGTGCCTGGTGCTGGCCGCCTTCCAGCGCTCCCAGATCGAGATCAGCCTCGCCGACCTGGTCGGCCGGTTCACCCCCGCGGCCAACGCCGTCGGCGGGCTGGGCTACGACCCCACCGACGGCGCCCACAAGGCCGCGCTGGTCGACGTCGCCCACTGGCTGGTGGACCGCGGGGCGCTCCACCTGTCCGACGGGTCCCTGGAGGCGTGGGCGGCGGGCGGTGAGCAGGGCGACGCCCTGTTCGACATCGACCACGAGGTGTGCGAACTGCTGTTCCGTCCGGCACGCCCGGTCCAGCACCTGGGCAGCGTCGCCGGGCTGCTCGCCGACCCGCTCACCGAGGCCTCGCCGCGCGAGCAGGCGGCCCGGCGGGCGCGGCGGCTCCTGGTGGAGCGGCCGGTCGTGTACTACGCCGACGTCGAGCCGGCGGTGGCCGCGGTCCTGCGCGGCCGGGGTGTGGCCGAGGACCTGGCCCGCGCCACCGGGCTCAACGTCGAGCGCCGCGCCGAGGGTGTCCTGCTGGCCGACCCGGCGGGCACCTTCACCGACCGGCCCTTCCCCGGCCGGGGCGGGGCGGTCAACCGCACCGCCGGACTGCTGCTGGCCAAGGTGGCCGACCTGCTGGAGACCTCCCTGGCCGCGCTGGTCCGGCTCCAGGTGCCCCCGCACGCCGACGACCAAGCCGAACTCGTCCGGCTCGTGGACGCCGGTCTGCCCCGCGACGGCGTCGTGGCCGACCTGGCCTGGACCGTGGAGCCCGCCGGGGAGCGGGAGGAGGCCGCGGCGCTGCTGGAGGTCCCCCTGGTCGAGCGCGGTCGCTGGGAGACCATGATCCACGAGCTCTACGCGGAGTTCGGCGCCTCCTCCTTCGGCGGGGCCTGGCAGCAGGACCCCTACGGCCTGCTGGACGCCGCCCTGACCCTGCTCGCCGAGCTCTCCCTCATCCGGCCGGTCCCCGGCGGCGCCCTGGTGCTCCCCGCCGCCTCCCGCTACCGCAACATCCAGGGTGCGCTGCCCGAGCGCGCCGGTGAGGGACAGCTGCCCCTGGGGCTGACCGACCCCCCGCCGGAGGAGCGGGGACCGACCGGCGGCGGAGAACCCGCCGCGCCCGCAGTACCCGCAGGACCTGACACCGGGAATCCCGATCCCGAGGGCCCCGACCCAGAGGATCCCGTCCCCGGGGACCACGACCCAGGGGCAGCCGACGCCGAGGGCACTGCGGACACCTCCGCCCTCGCGGACGACGCCTCTCCCGACACGACCCCCGTAGCCGCCTCCACCTCCGCGGAAGGAAATTGATGTCCCCCAGGAGCGACCGATTCCGGCCCAGCCGCGCCGGTGTGATCAACGTCTGGGACTACGTCGACGAGGAGTTCGTGTTCGCCGACGGGCGCCTCGTCCTGCGCGGACACAACGGCTCGGGCAAGACCAAGGCGCTGGAGGTGCTCTTCCCGTTCATCCTGGACGGGTACACCGACGCCCGCCGCCTGGACCCCTTCAGCGGCCAGAACCGCACCATGAAGTCCAACCTGCTCTACCGCGGCCAGGACTCCGAGTACGGGTACGTGTGGATGGAGTTCGCCCGCACCGGATCGCAGGAGCGGGAGGGGACAGAGACGGTCACCCTGGTCATCGGCCTGCGCGCGCACCGCCACCGCGACGGCGTGACCCCCTCCTTCTTCGTCACCGACCAGCGTCTGGGCGTGGACTTCGGCCTGCTCGCCTCCGACGGCCGTCCGCTCACCGAGAGGCAGCTCAAGGGGGTGCTCGGCGAGGACGCCTTCCGCTCCACCGCCGCCGACTACCGCCGCGCCGTGGACGCCCGCCTGTTCGGCCTGGGCGAGCGCTACGTCCAGCTGCTCGACCTGCTGCTGGCGCTGCGCCGCCCGCTGCTGGCCAAGGACCTGGACCCCGAAAAGGTCTCCGAGACCCTCACCAGCGGTTTGAGCCCCCTGGACGAGGAACTCGTCGACCAGGCCGCCCGCGACTTCACCAACCTGTCCGCCGTCCAGCGCCGCTTCGACCAGGCCAGCACGGCGCACGCCGCGACCACGGCCTTCGTCGGAGAGTACGCCGCCTACCTCACCGCCCACTCCCGCCACCGTCTCGCCCGCGTGCACACCGCCACCGGACAGACCGTCGAGCAGGCCCGCGCCATCGCCGAGGCTCGCGACACCCGCGAGCGGGCCACGCTCACGCACGCGGCCGCCACCGACCGGGCCGAGGAGCACGACGCCCGGATCCGTCGGCTCGCCGCACGTAAGGGCGGGCTGGAGGCGCACGAGGCCTTCCGCAGCCACGCCGCCCTGGAGATCGAACGCGCGCACAGCGCCGAGAACGCCCGCGCCCTGGCCGAGCAGCAGACCAGACTGGACGACCAGGCCGGGGAGGTCGCCGCCCTCCAGTGGGAGGCCGACCGGGTCGCCGCCGACCTCGAACACGGGCGGGCGCGCACCGCTGAACTGGCCGCGGAGCTGGCCGAGAGCGCCGGTCAGGCCGGGCTCGACCACGACGGGGAGGGGCCCGCCGACAGTGGCGAGGACCTGACCGCCACCGCCCAGGCGCGCGCGACCGCCCGCCGCGCCGACGTGGCCGCGGTCCGCGAGCGCCTCGCCGAACTCGCCCGGGCCGAGACCGCGCGCGGCGCCGCCGAACGGGCCAGCACCCAGGCCGAGGACCGGCTCGGGCGCAGCGAGGCGGAGTGCGCCCGCGCGGCCGAGGACCTGGCCGCGGCCCGCGCCACCGCCGCCGACGCCCTCACCGCCTGGGCCGGGCACTGGGCCGAGGGCCCCGCCCCGGTCACCGACACCGCCTGCGTCGCGGCCCTGGCCGAGGCCCTGGAGGGCGTCGGCCGACCCGGCACCCCCACGGTGGCGGAGGTCTACGGCGAGCACACCGACCAGCAGCGCCTGGACGCCGCCGCGCACACGCGCACCCTGGAGACCGACCGGGACCAGCTCGCCGCCGAGATCGACCGCCTCACCCGCGAGCGCGAGGACATCGCCGCCGAACGCGACGACGCCCCGCCCGCCGACGCGCTGCGCACCGCCTCCCGCGAGGGGCGCCCCGGCGCCCCTCTGTGGCAGCTGGTCCGCTTCGCCGACGCGGTCGGCGACGACGAGGCCGCCGCGATCGAGGGCGCCCTGCACGGCGCGGGCCTGCTCACCGCCTGGGTACTGCCCCCCGACGCCGACGCCACCCGCGCCGCGCTCACCGCGGGTGCGGCCGACGCCTACCTGCTGCCCGCCGGGGGCGCAGCCGTCGGAGAGGGGCCCACCCTGGCCGACGTGCTGGTGCCCGAGCAGCAGGACCGGGTTCCCGAGCACGTCATCGCCCGTGTCCTGGCGTCGGTGCGCCTGACCGACGACAGCGGGGGGAGTCCGGGCGACCTCACGGACGCCGTCCAGCCCCCCGGTCCGGTCGGTTCCGAGGGGTCGGCCGACACCACGGGCGGCGCGGGTGCCGGGGGAACGGCGGCGCACGCCGTCAGCACCGGCGCACGGTTCGCCCAGGGAATGCTGGTGGGCGCCAGCCCCAAGGCCGCCCCCGAGTTCATCGGTGCCACCAACCGCGCACACCGCCGCCGGGAGCGCCTGGCCGAGTGCGACGCGCGCATCGCCGAGCTCGACGAGCGGCGCGCGGGGGTCGCCGAGCAGCTCGACCGGGCGGGCGAACTGCTCAAGGCCTTCACCCGGGCCCGAGCCGCCCTGCCCGAGACCACCACGATCGACCGGGCCGTGCGCCGGGTCGACCAGCAGTCCACCCTCCTGGCCTCGGCGCGGGCCGAGAACGAGGAGCGCCGCCGCGACCTGGACGCCGCGGTCGCCGAGGCCGACGCGCACCGCCACCAGGTGCGCGCGGTGGCCGCCGAACGCGCCATGCCCGCCCAGCCCGATACGGTGGATGCCGTCGCCCGTGCCGTGGACGACTTCCTGGAGACCGCGCGCCAGCTGCACACCGCCCGCACCGAGGTCGACCGGCACACCGCCGACCTGGAGGGCCGTGAGGAAACCCTCGCCCGTCTGCGCGGACGGCTGGAAGAGGACCGCGAGCGCCACGAGGAGCGCACCCGCGAGCACGAGCGCGCCGTGGCCGAGCTGACCGCCAAGCAGGAGGGCATCGACGCCCCGGTCCGCGAGCTCATGGCCGAGCTCGAACAGGTCAAGGAGGGGCTGCACCGGGCTCGCGAGGAGCACCAGAGCGCCCAGAAGGAGGCCGCGGCCGCCCACGAGGCCATGATCCGGGCCGACGAGAAGCTGGAGGGCGGGCAGCGGGCCCTCGCCGACTCCCTCACCGCCCTGTTCGAGCAGGCCGACGCCTTCGCCGCCCTCACCCATCCCGACCTGCGCGCCACCCTGGGCGTGGACACCGCGCACGCCTGGCCGGACCGGCGTTCCTGGCCCGCCCCCGACGAGGCCGCCGAGCAGGTCCTGGCCTCGGTCTCGGGCGACCCGGAGGCCGCCGTGCGCGCCGTCCTGCCCGGTCACGCGGCGGAGCTGCTCGACGCGTTCACCGCCGCCGTCGGCTCCGGGGCCGCGGTCACCGACGGCGACCTCAAGTCCGTCTCCACGCGGATCTCCAACGCCCTGCGCGTCTTCCAGGACACCCTGGGCGGCGACGCCGAGGGCTACCGGGTCGACCACGACCTCGGCGTCAGCGGCGTCATCACGGTGTTCGTCAACGACGAGACCGGCCGCAACCCCGTCTCCGTCTTCGCCCGCGTCATCGCCGAACGCGTCGAGGAACAGGGCGCGCTGCTGCGCGAGGAGGAGCGCGGGGTGCTGGAGGACGAACTGCTCACCGGGATCGCCCAGCAGATCCACGAGCGGGTGCGGGTGGCCCGTGACCTGGTCGTCGGCATGGACGGCGACACCCGTTCGCGGCCCATGTCCTCGGGCACCCGGATCGGCATCCGCTGGAGCCGCTCGGACCGCGTCACCGAGCACCAGGCCACCGCCGCCCGCCTGGTCCGGCGCGACACCGACGGACTGGGCGCCTCGGGACTGACCCGGTTGCGCGAGGTCCTGCGGGAGATGATCCGCGAGCACCACGCCGCCCACCCGCGCGCCACCTACAAGCAGGTCCTGTCGGCGGTGCTGGACTACCGCACCTGGTACCGGTTCGAGCTGCGCCTGGCCGTGCCGGGCCAGGAGGAGGTCAAGCTCACCAGGAACAAGCACGAGCAGATGTCGGGCGGCGAGAAGTCCGCCGCGATCCACCTGCCGCTGTTCGCCGCCGCCAACGCCCTGTACACCTCCGCCGCGCCCACCTGCCCCCGGATGGTGGCCCTGGACGAGGCCTTCGCCGGGATCGACGACCGCTACAAGCCCGAACTCATGGGGCTGACGGTCACCTTCGACCTGGACATGTTCATGACCGGGCACGACCTGTGGGTGCACTACGACACCGTGCCCATGGCCGCCCACTACGACATGCACCACGACAAGGGCGCGCACACCGTCTCGGCGATGCTCATGCTCTGGGACGGCGCCCAGACGATCGACGCCGACGCCGGGTTCTCCGGCAACGAGGAGTTGGCCGCCCGGCTGCTGGGCGTCACCCCCAGCCGGTTCGCCCCGCTGTCCTCGGCCGGAACCCTGCTGGAGGACGCCGACGCCTGAGCGGTCCCGGCGCGGCCCCGGTGACCTTCTCCTGGAGGCGTATCGCGGCCGTGCCGAGAAACGACACGTCCGTGCAACACCGCTCGTACTTCACTCGGGGGCGACAAGGACCCCACACATCGCGCACGCGATGCCCGAGAGGTGAAGGATGAGTGAAGTGACGAAGCGGGAGACGGTGGAGGGCCTCCCCGCCGAGGGTTCGGACGGGCGTCCCCGCGGCCCGCTCGGCCGCGGGTGGCGGCCCCGGTACCGGCTGGCCGCGGCCCTGTGCGCCACGGTGGTCGTCGTGCTGGCGGCCTGGTCGATGAACGTGCTGGTGTCAGATCGGGGGGAGGCGGCCACCACCGCTGAGGACGGCGCCCTTCCGGACGACCTGTCGGTCACCCCCTTCGACACGCACCACCCCTCGATCGCCCGCCTGGACGGCGCACTGCTGGAGGCCGTGCAGGAGGCGGCCCGGGACGCCCGTGGGGAGGGAATCGTGCTCCACGTCACGTCGGGCTGGCGCAGCGAGGCGTACCAGCGGCACCTGCTCGACGAGGCCGTCCTCGACCACGGGTCACGCGAGGAGGCCAGGAGACTGGTCAGCACCCCGGAGGAGTCCAGGCACGTGACCGGGGAGGCGATCGACATCGGACCGACCGACGCCGCCGACTGGCTCATCCGCCGCGGCTCGGCCTACGGGCTGTGCCAGGTCTACGCCAACGAGATGTGGCACTTCGAACTGCTCACCGAGCCGGGCGGGAACTGCCCCGACCTCCTGCCCGACGCCGCTGGTTAGCGGCAGGGCGGGGCGGGACCCCGTGCGGCGCCCCGCCCGCGCGCCGGATCAGCCCGCTGCCGGGCCGCCCGGCCCCGAGCGCAGCCCGAAGGGCACGCCGAAACCGGTCAGCCAGCCGTCCTCGGCCAGCAGGCGGAACGCCTCGTGGGTGACGTCGTGGTCGGGTGCCTGGCGCGGCGGCCACCCGAAGGCCTCGGCCACCGCCGACCAGCTGGGGCCGTGCCCGTGCTCGTCCCGGTAGCCGTCCACCCAGCGGGCCACCCGCTCCCCGCGGCCCGAGACCAGCTCACGGGCGCGGTCGGCCACGGGCACGTCCAGCGGCGTGGTCGCCGGTGCGGTGCCCGGCGGAGTCGGCTCCGGGAGGGGCACGTAGGCCAGCGGCAGGGTGACCTCGGTGAGGGAGGCCACCACGGCGCCGCCATCGACGCCCAGGTCCTCGACCCAGGAGATCTCCGTCAGCCACGCGAGCAGCTCCGCCAGTTCGTCGGTGCCGGACAGGGCGCAGGCCGTCACGACGTTCGCGGCCGGGACGCGGATCCGGCCGTCGGGCTCGGCCCACAGGGCGAGGTAGGCCGCCACGAGGCGGAGCCGGTTGGGCTTCTTGCGCATCTTCTTGTGGGCGAGGGTGCGCGAGAACCAGCCCGAGGCCCGGGACCGCACGCCGTTGCCGAGCTTCCAGGTGCTGCCGTCCAGACTCGGCAGGCCGCACCGGGCCGGGTTCGCGGCGTCGGACTCGATCACCGTCTCCGGTGTCGTGCCCAGCCACCCAGAGGAGGTCAGGTCGCTCAGGGCGGCGTGGGCGTCCTCCAGGCGCAGGATGCGCAGGTCCTGGCCGGTGAAGTTCGCCCAGCCCTTCAGCGCGCCCCGCAGGGTGAAGGTGAGGGCGAGCAGGCGGCTGTCGGGGGTCGAGCCCGCGCCCTCCGAGGCCACGCGCTCCCACAGCTCGCGGAAGAAGTCCGCGTGGTGGGGGCCCATCCGCGGCACGCGCCTGCGGTCGGCCGGGATCTTCTCCTGGGGCCTGCTCCTGGCCTCCTCCAGGGCGCGCTTCCTGGCCTTCTTGGCCTTCTTGGCCTCGGCGTTGGACAGCCGCGCGGGAGCGCCGCCCGGCGGCACGCTGATGCCCTGCTCCCTACAGCGCGCGCACTCCATGGCCGCGGCCAGGTCCTCGTTGGGCCGGTGGAAACGGGGCTGGGGGATCTCCTCGGGCAGGGGATCCCGCACGTCACTGGTGGCGGTGTGCTGCGTCATGGTCAGGAGCGTAGCGACGAAAGCTCCCCCGTGTCCGGCATCCACCGGATTCACGCCCCTGACTCACCAGGAACGTAGTTCGAAGGCGGCCGACCCCGGCCCGGTGCAGCCGTGCGGACGCCAGGAGGTGCCGCCGACGGTCGCCCACCGGCACGCCATGCCGCCGATCCCGACCGGCGCGGAGAAGAACTCCTCGCTCCCGGGGGTGAGCCGGGGACGCGCCGTCAGCAGTGTCGAGGCCATGGGCACGGCCCGCGCGCACGCCATGGTCCAGGACACGGGGACCACCCACCACTCGGCCCCGTCCCCGCCCACCCGGCCGCAGACGGGCGTGACCAGCTGTTCGGTGCGGCCCGGCCACCACAGGTCCGTGCTGCCCGGTTCCTGTCCGGAAGCGGCGGCGACTCGGGGAACGGATAGGTCGGCGGGCCGGTCCAGCAGGGTCAGCTCCAGCTCCATGCGGGCCCCGGGCACGGTGAGCTCCACGCGTGCGGGCAGGCCGTCCCCGGTCAGCTCCACGCGGCCGGTGCCCTCCCGGGGCAGGACGCGGCCCAGGTCCAGGTCCCAGGCAGCCAGGTCGCCCTCCAGCACCGGACCGGCGTCCCCGTCCGCTTTGGGAGCGCTCCCGGAGCTGGTCCGCGCCAGGTCCGGGTCCGCGGCCAGGGAGGTCAGCAGCCCGGAGAACAGCGCGGGTCCGTAGTCCTCGGCGGGGAACAGTGCGGCCCGCTCCAGGGGTGTGGCGTCGGCGAGAAGCCCCTCGGCGGCCGCGGAGCCGCCCGGCTCGACGTGGAGGAAGGGGCCGTCGCCGTTGACGATGAGGCCGTACCCCAGGTCCGCGTCCTCCGGCTCGACGCTCAGGGCCCCGCTGCCCGCCGCGTAGCGCATGGTGAAGCGGGTCTCGCCCTCGGGCCACACCTGGTGGGCGGTGTCCGCGGTGCCACCGGCGGCCTCGCCGCGGTCGTCGGCGGGGGTCCGCGTGACCCGCACGACCAGGCCGGGGCTCGCGTCGACCGCGGCCGCCGCCCGCAGCAGCGCCTCGGCCGGGTCCGCGCGCTGGTGGGCGTCGTACACCAGGTAGCCGCCCGGGACGGCGAGCACCGCGCCCACGGCGGCGCTGACGGCGGCGACCGCCCTGGAGGGCTTCCTCATCCGCACATCGTGCTGGAAACGGGTGGGGCTGTCAAAGGTGGTCACCCACCGTGCTCCCCGTGCTCTGCCTGGTCGGGAGGCCGCGCGCGGGTCGGCCCCGGCCCGGGTGGAGGAGTTTCCCGCCACCTCCCGGGGCAGGAACAGGGCCATGGGCGACATGGTGCTGATCAGGCACGGGCAGACCGAGTGGAGCCGTACGCGGCGCCACACCGGACTCACCGACATCCCCCTGACCGAGGAGGGGGAACGGCAGGCGCAGGCGCTGCGTCCGCTGCTGGCCACGCGCGACGTCGGACGGGTGGTGACCAGCCCGCTGCGACGGGCCGCGCGCACCGCCGAACTGGCCGGGCTGCGCGTGAGCGAGACCGACCCCGACCTGACCGAGTGGGACTACGGCGGCTACGAGGGGATCACCACCGCCGACATCCAGGTCGGGCGTCCCGGCTGGTACCTGTGGCACGACGGGATCGTGCCGGGCGGTCCCGGGCATCCCGGGGAGAGCGTGGAGGAGGTCGGGGAGCGCGTTGACCGGGTCCTGGAGAGGCTGGCGCCCCTGCTCGACGACGGGGGAGGGGCCGACGTGGTGCTGGTGGCGCACAGCCACGTCCTGCGGGTGCTCACCGCGCGCTGGCTGGGCCTGCCGCCCGCCGCGGGTGCGCTGTTCCGGCTGGAGACGGCCACGGTGAGCACGCTGGGCCGCGAGCACGACCGTCCCGTGCTCACCGCGTGGAACGTGCCGACCTGACGGGCAGCATCCACCGAACACGCCCCGGCCGCCGCAGCACCGGGACCGGGGATCGTGCGACCGGAGGACTTGACAGAAGGCCTAAAGGCCTATTGGCTAGGCCACTAGCCTTATGGCCCAGATCACAGCCCCAACTGTCCCTCTGATCGGTATGTCATGACCCCTCAGTTTCTCACCATCCTCGTCCTCTTGGCGATGTTCGTCATCGCCACCGTCCTGCCGATCAACATCGGCGCGCTGGCCTTCGTCGCGGCCTTCATGGTCGGACTCCTGGTCCTCGGGATGGACGCCGACGCGGTTCTCGGCGGGTTCCCCGCCGACCTGTTCCTCACCCTGGTGGGTGTCACCTACCTCTTCGCCATCGCGAAGAACAACGGGACGATCGACCTGCTCGTCCGCGGCGCCACCCGCATGGTCGGCGGACGGGTGGCCGCCATCCCGTGGATCATGTTCGGCATCTCCGCCGTGCTGACGGGCGTGGGCGCGCTCGGCCCGGCGGCCGTGGCGATCGTCGCGCCGATCGCGCTGAGCTTCGCCGCCCGGTACCGGATCAACCCGCTGCTGATGGGCATGATGGTGGTCCACGGAGCCCAGGGCGGCGGGTTCTCGCCGGTCAGCGTCTACGGCGTGACGGTGAACGGGATCGTCGCCGACAGCGGGCTCTCGGTGTCCCCCCTCACGCTGTTCCTCGGCAGCCTGGTCTTCAACCTGTGCATCGCGTTGGTCCTGTTCGTCTCGCTCGGCGGCAACCGGCTCTTCGGCGTGCGCGCGCACGAGGCCGAGTCCGTCACCGAGGCCGCCCGCACCTCCGGCGGGTCGGGGACCGGATCGGTCGCGCTGGCCACGGGCGGTCCCGCCGACGCCTCCGCCGCGAGCGGGGCGGCTGGGAGCGGGACGGGCGGAAGCGGCGAGGCCGCCTCCGGGCGCACGCCGGTCCGGTTCGAGCAGATCGCCACCCTCGTGGGCATCGTCGCGCTGGGCGTCCTGGCCCTGGGCGTGGGTCTCGACGTCGGCTTCGTCGCCCTGACCGTCAGTGTGGCGCTGGCGCTGATCGCGCCGCAGTCGCAGAAGGACGTGCTCTCCCAGATCAGCTGGTCCACGGTCCTGCTGATCACCGGCATGCTCACCTTCGTCGGCGTCATGGAGAGCGCCGGAACCATCGAGTACGTCGGCGACGGGGCGGCCAGTCTGGGCGCCCCGCTCCTGGTGGCGCTGCTGCTGTGCTACATCGGCGCCGTCGTCTCGGCCTTCGCCTCCTCGACCGCGATCCTGGGCGCGACCATCCCGCTGGCCATCCCGTTCCTGCTCATGGGCGACATCAGCGCGACCGGCGTGATCGTGGCCCTCGCGATCTCCTCCACCATCGTCGACGTCAGCCCGTTCTCCACCAACGGCGCCCTGGTGCTGGCCAACGCGACCGGGGTGGACCCGACCCGCTTCTACCGCCAGATGCTCGTCTACAGCGGCATCGTGGTGGTCGTGGGACCGCTGGTCGCCTGGGGTGTGCTGGTGGTGCCGGGGCTGCTGTGACGTCAGTGCCTTTGTGACGACAGTGCCTTCGTGACGACAGTGCCTTTCGGGGGACAGCCGGGGGCCGCTGGGGGCCGCCCGTGACCCGGGGGCGTGAGGGGTCCGGCCTTCCGGACCCCTCCGCGCGTACCGACATTCGTTCCCGTCGCCCTGCCCCGGACTGAGGGCCGGGGTAGGGCGACCAGCTGGTCCGAAGGCCTGACCTGTGAGCCGCTAAGCCACTTCAGGGGACGGCCGGAGCGTCCCCGTTGACGGCGGAGACCAGCACGAGGTGGTCGCGCATCGCGTCGGCCGCCGCCTTGGGGTCGCCCGAGCGGATGGCGGAGGCGATGCGCTCGTGCCCGTCGAGCGAGGCCCGGGGGCGGTCCGGCTGCGACAGCGACTCCAGGCGGGTCTCCCGGATCATCGGGGCGATCTCGTTCATCATCCGCGCCAGCAGGCGCGAGCGCGCGGCGGTGGTGATCGCCGCGTGGAAGCGCTCGTCGCCGGTGACCCCGCGGTCGCCGTTGGCCACCTCCTGGCGCATCAGGTCCAGGGCGGCGTCGATCGCGACCAGGTCCTCGGGTGTGCGGCGCGCGGCGGCCAGCTCCGTCAGCTTGACCTCCAGCGCCTGCCGGGCCTCGATGATCTCCGCGCGCCGGTTGGCCCGGTCGCGCAGAAGGGCGAGGACTCCCTGCTCGGAGACGGTCTGGCGGATGATCGCGCCGTCGCCGTGCCGCACCTCGATGACCCCCTGGACCTCCAGCGCCACCAGCGCCTGGCTCACCGAGGCCCGGCTCACCTCCAGTGCGACGGCCAGCTCGCGCTCGGGTGGGAGCCGGTCGCCCACGCCCAGACCGGCGTCCCGCATGTGTTCCACGAGACGCTCCACGAGCTGCTCGTACAGGCGCGGGCGCGCCGGGGGCCGGGGTCGGGGCTTGGTAGGCACGCTCGCTGGCTCCTGATCCTCGGATCTGACTGCGGTGAGGGACTTCCAGGCTAGAGCATCCGGCCGACGGGCTCTCGGGACCGGCGTGGTGGACGCCCTCCCGGATCGGGCGCGCCGGGGACTTCACAAAACGTGTGGTTTCGTGCCACTCTGACGTGAGGCCTAGTGGCCTAGCCACTGAACCATTTGGAGGTTGCTGTGGAGACCCGCGACACCGCCCGGGAGCTTTTGGACCGCACGCTCGACGCGGGATCCCATGTCTCCTGGGACGAGGCGCCCCTGGACGTGGACCCCGACCCCGCCTACGCCGACGCGCTCGCCCGGGCGCGGGCCGCCACCGGGTGCGACGAGGCGGTCCTGACGGGGGAGGGGCGGCTGCACGGCCACCGCGTCGCCGTCGTGGCCAGCGAGTTCGGCTTCCTCGCCGGGTCCGTGGGGCTCGCCGCCGCCGGGCGCATCGTCGCCGCCGTCGAACGCGCCACCGCCGAGCGGCTCCCCCTGCTCGCCGCACCGGCCTCGGGCGGCACCCGCATGCAGGAGGGCACCCCCGCCTTCGTGGCCATGGCGGCGATCACCGCCGCCGTCACCGCGCACAAGGCCGCCGGACTGCCCTACCTCGTCTACCTGCGCCACCCCACCACCGGGGGAGTCCTGGCCTCGTGGGGATCGCTCGGCCACCTCACCGCCGCCGAACCCGGAGCGCTCGTCGGCTTCCTGGGCCCCCGTGTCTACGAGGCGCTGCACGGCACACCGTTCCCCGAGGGCGTCCAGCGCGCGGAGAACCTCCAGCGGCACGGCCTCGTCGACGCCGTCCTGGACCCCGCGCAGGTCAGGGATGCCGCAGGGCTCACCCTCGACGTCCTGCTCGACCGCCCGGCCGCCGCCACGCCCCCGCCGCCGTCCGCCGAACCCGACTCCCGCACCCCCGTCTGGGACTCGGTCACCCGCTCCCGCCGCAAGGAGCGCCCGGGCGTGCGCGAACTGCTCCGCCACGCGGCCAGCCACGTGGTGCGCCTCCGCGGCAGCGGCGAGGGCGAGGCCTCTCCCGCTCTGGTCACCGCGCTGGCCCGGTTCGGCGGCAGGCCCTGCGTCCTGGTCGGCCAGGACCGCTCCCGCCAGAGCGCCGAACAGCCCATGGGACCGGACGCGCTGCGCGAGGCCCGTCGGGGCATGCGCCTGGCCGCCGAACTGCGGCTGCCCCTGGTCACCGTCATCGACACCCCCGGTGCCGCGCTCTCCGCGGAGGCCGAGGAGCGGGGGACGGCCGGTCAGATCGCCCGCTGCCTGGCCGAGATGACCTCGCTGGCCGCCCCCACGGTCTCGGTCCTGCTGGGGGAGGGCACCGGCGGAGGCGCGATCGCCCTCCTGCCCGCCGACCGCGTCCTGTGCGCCCAGCACGCCTGGCTCGCCCCGCTGCCGCCCGAGGGGGCCAGCGCGATCGTCCACCGCACCCCCGACCGCGCCGGGGAACTGGCCGAGGCCCAGGGCATCGGCTCCGCCGACCTGCGCGCCCGCGGGCTCGTGGACCGTGTGGTCCCCGAGCTCGGCGACGCGGCCGACGAGGACGACGCGTTCTGCGCGCGCATGGGCGAGGCGATCGCCCGCGAACTCGCCGCGGTGCAGCCACGCGGGGCCGCCGAACCGCCCGCCGGACGCGCCGCGCGCTACCGCCGCCTGTGCGCCGCGGGCTGAACGCGCACCACCCGGATCACCAACACCAGATCAGTACCAAGCACCAGGAGGTAGGGAACGTGGACCGCTCGCAAGGGCCGCTCAAGGGGATCGTGGTCATCGATCTGTCACGGGCGCTGGCCGGACCGCACGCGGCCATGCTGCTGGGAGACCTCGGCGCGCGGGTGATCAAGGTCGAGCAGCCCGGCAGGGGAGACGAGACGCGCGGGTGGGGCCCGCCGTTCGTCGGACCGGAGGAGGAGCGCATCAGCACCTACTTCCTGTCCTGCAACCGCAACAAGGAGTCCATCGAACTGGACCTGAAGTCCGACGACGGCGCGGAGCAGCTGACCCGGCTCGTGCGCGCCGCCGACGTCCTGGTGGAGAACTTCCGCCCCGGAGTCCTGGACCGGCTCGGGTTCCCCGCCAGCCGCCTGGAGGAGCTCAACCCCCGCCTGGTGGTCTGCTCCATCAGCGGGTTCGGCCACGACGGCCCCGAGGGCGGACGGGCGGGCTACGACCAGATCGCCCAGGGCGAGGCCGGTCTGATGAGCCTGACCGGTCCCTCGCCCAAGGAACCGACCAAGACGGGCGTGGCCATCGGCGACCTGCTGGCGGGGATGAACGGCGCCCAGGGCGTGCTCGCCGCGCTCCTGGAGCGGGAGCGCACCGGGCGCGGCCGGGTGGTGCGCACCTCGCTGCTGTCCTCGATCGTGGGCGTGCACGCCTTCCAGGGGACCCGGTGGACGGTCGGGCGCGAGGTGCCCACCGCCCTGGGCAACCAGCACCCCTCCATCGCCCCCTACGGGGCCTTCGCCTGCATGGACGGCATGCTCCAGGTGGCGGTGGGCGGCGAGGCGCAGTGGGAGCGCTTCGCCGGCCTGCTCGGCCTGGACCCCCGCGACCCCAGGTTCGGCGACAACGCCTCCCGGGTGGAGCACCGCGAGGAGCTGATCGCCGAGGTGGAGGCGGTGTTGGGCCAGGGCACGCGCGACGAGTGGCTGCGCCGGATCGGTGAGGTGGGGGTGCCCTGCGGGGCGGTGCGCACCATCGACCAGGTCTACGAGTGGGAGCAGACGCGCTCCCAGGGGTTGCTGTTGGAGGTGGAGCACCCCGTGCTCGGTCCGATCGAGCTGCCGGGATCCGCGCTGCGCTTCGACCCCGTGGCCGACGGGGCGCCGCAGTCCCCGGGGGCGGGCCACCTGCCGCCGCCAGCCCTGGGCGAGCACAACGACGCGGTGCGGGCCTGGCTCGACGAGGTCGAGGCCCGACCGGCCGGGTAGCCCGTGCACCGACATGCACCTTCCGGAGACTGGCGAGGCAGCCCGGTTCGGTTCACCGGAGCAGGCCGGGTTCCCGCACGGTCAGCGCCGCACCGCCGACTCCCTGGTCGCGACCCTCGCGACCCTCGCGACGCGCGCGGGGATGCTGGTCATGCCGGAACAGGAACGGGCGGCCACGCTGGACCGTATCCGCGCGTTCCTCGCCAGCAGGCCGGAGACCGCCCACGGCGAGTTCACCCTCCCGCTGCTGACCAGTGTGCTGCGCGTCCGACGACTGTGCATTCCATGGCCCACTCGGTGACGGACACTCATCGCGTCGATCGGCGTCGCGAGCCGATGCGCCTGTAGACCAGGATCGTGACCAACGTGCCTGGAGGTGGCGGTGTCGTCCGACTCGGACGGATGCTCAGCAACCGCAGACAACCCTGGACGCGCGCGCCGAGCACGCCGCCTCCTCCCCGCACGCCCACGCCGGGCGCACCGGCGGCCTGATCCGGGGGAGGGGCGCGCACGGGTCCGGGACCGGCACCGCTTTGCCGGTCCCGGGCCCCTACACCCGGACCCCTGTACCCGGGGAGCGGAACGCGCCGGGGACGCCGGTCGCCGGGCACCAGCGCCGGTAGGGGCAGTCCCGGCAGGCCTCGCCCGGGGCGGGCGGGTGGGAGATGTCGTCGTACCAGGGCCCGGCGAGCTCGTGCACCACCTGTCTGGCCACGGCCCGGACCCGTGCCGATCCGGGGTCCAGCGACCGTACGGACGCGCCCCGGGGACTGAGGACCTCCAGTTCCACGGCCGAGTCCGGGCCTGCGGGCAGGGCGCCGCAGGCGAAGAGCCCCACCGCCAGGGCCAGCCGGGGCTCCGCGGCCAGCAGCGCCTCCTCGTCCCCGGAGAGCGCGTTCCCGCCTCGGGAGGGCGCCGCACTCCCGCGCGGTTTAGGTGTGCCGTCGTCCCGGGGCGGCGGACCTTCGCCCGGGGAGGGCGGGGCCTCCACCGGAGGGGATCCGTCCCCTGGCGGGGCTGGCGCGCCGTCGGTCGTGGTGACGGCGCGGTAGACCCAGGACCGGCCCCGGTGGTGGAGCACCTCGGCCCTGGCCAGGACCAGGACGTCGGCCCGCGTGTCGTCGGCGGCCAGCGTGTGGCCCACCCGCACGTGGCTGCCCGAGGCCAGCCCGCGCAGCGGGCAGACCCCGACGTGCGCGGCGATCATCGCGGCTCCCCGACGGGCCTGCCCACCCTCCAGCCGTCGTCCCCCGGCGGACCAGGACGAGTGGTCCCCGGGCAGGTCCCCGGCCGCGCAGGGCCGTCGGGGCAGGCGCCGGTGCAGCAGCTCCAGCCAGGCACGCACGGCGCGGTCGCGCCGCAGCGGCGCCGGTTCGGTGTCGGGATCCGCGGGCAGGCCCAGGGCGTGGAAGTGCGCCCGGGCGGGACAGCCCCGGTGGCGCAACCCCAGGGAGACCGACCAGGACCGCCGGGGCCACGGCCCGCCGCGCGGGCCGAGCAGCCCCGGCGCGCGCGGCAGCCGACCGCAGCCGCAGCGCCCCGCACAGGCCAGGCAGTCCCCGCCGGGGGAGCGGGCCCCGCCCACCAGGGCCGAGCGCAGCCCCTCACGGCCCGCCGAGGCGAAGGCCTCCCCGGCTTCGGCGGCGGAACCGTCGTAGAGGACGGCGGTGGAGGAGTCCAGACAGGAGGCCTCCACCACGCGTACCCGGTCCGGCGGCCCGGCGTCGGCGCCGCCGCGGTGCCCGCGCATCGGATAGGGGGTACCGCCCCGGTACCGCCCGGGGCGAGCCGCGCAGGCGTCGCGGTCCACCGGCGTCCCGGTGGCGAGCACGTACGCGGCCACCGCCACCTCCGCCCGGGAGCGGGTCCCCTCCCCGGCCGCGCCCGTGACGGGGATGCGCAGCTCCCGCACCCGGTCCGGTCCCCGCGCATAGGTGTACCTGCGACCCCGGGCGCATACCTCGTAGGGCCGGGAGTTCGGGGACCCGGGCACGGGCAGGTACTGGCGGACCCAGAAGTCGAACACCGGCGCGCGGTGGAGGCCGCCGCGCCCGCCGTCCCCGGCCAGGGCCTCCAGGTAGCACCGCGCGGCGTGCCGGACCCAGACCAGCAGCCCCGCGTGCGGCGGCGCGAGTCGCCCGCCGGGGAGGACACGGCCCGGCCCTCCCGGCGCGGGCAGGTGCGCGCAGGCCTCCTCCAGCGCCATGCCCGCGTGCTCGACCAGGTCCAGGACGGCGTCCAGAAGCGCCCCGGGTGTGTCGTGCGACGGGGGGTCCGCGCCGAGGGACAGGTCGGCGCTGATCCGGCGGTGCGCCGGACATCCTCCCGCGGCCAGCGCCGCGGAGCCGCTGAAGACGCGGACGGTCGGTATCGGAACGGGGTCCCCGGTGGTGTGGTCGGGCATGAGTGCCTCCCCTCACCAGAAGGGTGGCACGATCGGGGCCGCGCCGCCGGAGGCCTGTGGACAACTCCGTCCAGGACGTTCGGCGTGTCCCGAGCGGGGGATAAACCTCCGTAAAGAGTCACTCACGGTGATGTTTTCGACGCTCCGGGTGGTGCGGCGATCAACGGTGGGGAGCCCTCCCATCATGTTGAATGACGTCCATGATCGTGCGTCGAGTACTTCCCGATGAGATGAACGCCGTCAGTGAGCTGCGCGTGACGGCCTACACGGCCGATGGCCTCCTGGACGTGAACCCGGCCTACGTCGAGACGCTCCGGCTCCTGGGGACGGACGGCCGCGGCGAGATCCTGGTCGCCGCCGACGAGGACCGGCTCCTGGGGACGGCCATGTTCGAGCCCTGGTCGCCGGAGAGCGAGATCGCCCGCAACGCCGACGAGGCCGAGATCCGTGCCTTCGCCGTCGCTCCCGAGGCGCGGGGGCGTGGCGTGGGGCGCGACCTGGTCAACGCGCTCGTCGACCGAGCCCGCGAGGAGGGGGTGTCCCGGCTGCTGCTGTCCACGCTGCCCGAGATGGTCGCGGCCCAGTACGTCTACCGCGCCCGCGGTTTCGAGCGGGTGCCCGAGCGCGACTGGGTTCCGGTGCCCGGCGTCGAGATGCTCGCCTACCAACTGGTCGTCAAGGCCTGAGTCCGCGCTCGCCCGTTCTCCCGCCCCGGGCGGGGGCGGGGCGGGGAACACCGCTCAGGGGGTGACCGGGGCGGGGCGCACCCGCCGCGCGGCCTCGGCCAGGGGCGCGCCCAGCGCCCCCTCCGCCAGCAGGTCCAGCACGGTGTCCGAGGCCGGGTGGCCCGTCAGCCACACGGCACGGACGAACCCCTCCGCGCATCCGGCGTACCTGTCCCGGTCCCGGCGGGGAAGGGGCCCGCCGCCCTCCAGCAGGATCGCGTAGTCGTCCAGCACCGCCCAGACCTCCTGGTGCGATGTGGGCGTCCCGGCGGCCCCGCCGCGCAGCCGCCGTGCCCACCCGCCCAGGACGGGGTGGTGCACGTACAGCCCCAGCACCGGACCCAGGTCCTCGTCCAGCCCGGCGAGCACCCGGGCCACCCGCTCCCGCAGGCGCCAGGAACCGGGGGCGTCGCAGGCCTCCAACAGACCGCACACCGCGCTCTCGGTGTCGCGGGCGGCCACCCACCGCTCCAGCAGGCCCTCGGCGTCCACCGGGCGGCCCCGCTCCACCAGGGCGAGCACCCGCTCGGCGTCCATCCCGGACACGGGCGGGGCCACCGCGACGTCGGCCCCCGACTGGCGCAGCTGGCGCACCATGAAGTGGTCGCCGAGACCGGTGACGCGGAACCGGCCGCCGCCGACCCCGCGGACCGCGCCGAGGCCGTCCAGGGCCTCCAGGACCTGGCGCACGTGTTCCACGGGGTCCTCCCCGCGCAGGGCGATCCCGGGCCCGTACACGGCCACCAGCTGCGCGGGCGTGCGCGCGTCCCCGTGCACGAACAGATCGGTCAGCAGCAGGAACGCCGTGACCCCGCGCAGGTCGGTCATGGTCAGCAGGGCGTCGGCCCAGGCGTCGGCGGCCGTCCCCGGCACACCGTCCCACCAGTTCCGCGCCGCCCGGCCCGGCAGCACCCGGGTGTAGGTGGTGCGCAGCAGTCCCGCGTCCCTGGCCACGGCGAACAGCGCGGGTACCCTCCCGGGCGCGATCCCCAGGTCGGCGGACGCCCCGGCGGCGTCGTCCGGGGTGAGGGCGTCGCCCCCCTCGGCGCGCAGGGGCCTGCCCCCGCCCGCCCACGCCGCCAGCCGCGCGGCGTCGGACAGGGGGCGGCACCGGCGCGCCGCCGCGTCCA
This sequence comes from Nocardiopsis synnemataformans, assembly GCF_965343085.1. Classification (NCBI taxonomy): domain Bacteria; kingdom Bacillati; phylum Actinomycetota; class Actinomycetes; order Streptosporangiales; family Nocardiopsidaceae; genus Nocardiopsis; species Nocardiopsis synnemataformans. The sequence goes on from NZ_CBDRFA010000017.1 coordinate 96,248, forward strand.
GGTCGGCCGGGTCCGCCGGGACGACCGTCGGCAGCGCCTCGGGTCCGCCGTCCGCGCCGACGCCGAGCCGGTCCAGGAGCGGCAGGACGGCCCCCTCGGTCCGGTCCTCGGGCGGCGGCGGACCGCCGGGGGCGAGGTCGACCGTGGCGATGGCGGCGCGCAGGCGGCGCGGGCTCTCCGCGGACAGCAGCCGACCCTGGTCGACCAGGAAGTCGCACCAGGTCAGCCAGGTGTCCCTGAGACTGTTGGGCACCCGGTCCCAGTCGCGGACGGTACGGGCGATGTCGTGGACGTCGGCGGTGGACCAGTCCCCGGGGTCGGGCGCGCCGGCGTCCAGGTGGGCGGTCAGCAGGAAGAGCAGGCTGTCGGTGTCCAGGACGGGACGTGGTTCGACCGTCCCGGCCCAGTCCAGACACGCGTGCACGGCGGAGTAGACGCGCTCGGTCATTGCCATACCACCCAAAGTGCCGCGAGTCGCTGAAACGGCATCAGGCTAGCCGCGGCGTGCGGGCCCGCGAGGGAAAACGCCGAAATCGCTCCCATCCCAGGTGGAGACCGCCCGAAGCGGGGGAGGAGACCGCCTCCGCGTGCCGAAGCACGGGCCCGAGGCCTCTCGGACCCGCGGGGCCCCGACATCCGGCCCGGCGGAGGCGTAGCCGGGTGCTCAGGCGTTGGTCCACCGGACGAGCCGGTGCGCCTCGGTCGGGTCAGGGCACTCCCAGCGCCGCACCAGGCGCTCCACGGCGGCGGCCGGGACCGGCGCCCGCCTGCGGTCCAGACGGTCCCGCAGCACCCGGGGCGGGGCCTCGACGGAGACGATCTCCACGCGCGCCCGGTAGGCGGCCGCCAGATCCACGCACTGGTCGCGCAGCGACCGCGAGACGTTGGTGGCGTTCCACACGAACGACCGCCCCGCGCGCAGGTGCTCGCGTGCGCGCGCGTACGCGGCCGCCGCCACCGGGCGCTGGTCGGCGGTCGGGCGCACGCCCAGCTCGGCGCGCAGCGCGTCCAGGCTCACCACCGGCACGCCCGGCCGCTCGCGCGCGATCCAGGTGTCCTTGCCCGCACCCGGCAGCCCCGACATGACGGTCACCGTCATCCGGGTGTCGTCGTGGGCGGCGTAGTCCGGGTCGCGGTCGGGCCTGCGGAAGAACCAGAACCGGGCGTGGTCGGAGGGGAACTCCCTCGGCCGGTCCAGGCACCGCTGCTCCTGGCAGTACTCGCCGTACAGCCCGACGTTCTCCAGGACCTCCGCGGTGTCGCCGCAGCGGCGGCCCAGGATGTCGGCGGTGGCCAGGAGCACCAGGTCGTCGTTGCGCGCCACCAGGCTCACCCGGAACGCGATACGGCGCAGGTCCGGGCGCTCCAGCGCCCAGAACGGCACCTGGTGGTGGCGCACCAGGGCCGCCACGTGCTCGCGCCACCGCACCGCCTCCAGCGGCGAGGCGGCGGCCCCGGGCTCGGCCGCGGCCTCCCACAGCAGCCGCCGCGCCAGGAGGTCCCCGCGCCGCGAGTGGCCGTGCGCGGTGACCCGGCCGTCCTCCTCACGGCGGGTGCACAGCGGTTTGGCGACGTCGTGCAGCAGCACGGCGGCGAACAGCCGCGTGCGGTCCGCGGCGGAGCGGGACCGCCACGCGGGCAGCCCGGCCAGTGCCTCGCACGCCATCCGGGTGTGCGTCTCCACGTCCCCCTCGGCGTGGTGCACCGGGTCCTGCTCCACCCCGGCCAGGTCGCGCACCCACGGGAGGGCCTCCCGCACCCGCGCCCAGTCCAGCTCCCAGCGCGGCGGCGCCGGGCACAGCTCAGCGAACACCCGCATAGAGCACCTCCGGATCGGCCAGCCCGTTCGCGATCAGCGGCCGGTCCAGCCAGTGCGTGCCCGAGTCCAGGACGGCGGAGGTGAACCCCGGGCGCACCCACTTGTACCGGTCCACCGTCCGGTCGCCCTCCTCGACCTTGACGTAGAGCCCCTCCATGAGGTTGGAGCCGTCGCTCTCGGCCAGGGCGCGGCCGGGGTCGGCGCCCGCCGCTCCCGCCGCCTCGGCCAGGGCCCCGCGCCAGCCGGGGGTGCGGCAGGTGGAGGGGCCCACCAGGCGGGTCAGGTCCGCCAACCGCTCCAGAGGGCCGGTGTGGAGCACGGGCACCGACACCACAGGGGCGCCCTCCAGCAGCTCCCGGCGGCGCGGCGTGGACAGGAACGCGTCCTCGCGGGTGTCGAGGACGTCGAACTCGCAGAACAGGTGCGGCAGCGCGTCGTAGAACACGGTGTGCTTGGCGTACAGCCACTCCCCGTACAGCACGTACCGCTCGCCCAGGCGCGGCCGCAGCAGCGGTGCCACGGTCGCCGCCCAGGCCTTGAACGGGGCGAAGTGCCGCTCGCGGGGCCCGCCGGTGAGGTAGTGGCCCCGGCTCTGGAGGCGCGGCTCGCCGCCGGGGCCGAAGCTGATCCCGGCGTTGGCGCCGTCCAGCTTCTCCTCCACCACCAGGTGCCGCCCGGCCAGCGCGGAGAAGGGCACGGCCGTCAGGTCGTGGTCGCCCGTCTGGAGGCGGGAGCCCCGGATGTGCCGGGTCCGCGGGTACTTGCGCATGGCCACGGTTGTACCGGTTCGTCCGGTCGCGCGGCCACCGGTTTTCGCCGCCTCGGCCGCCCTGAGGGGCCGGTCTTCCCGTGTCGGTCGCACCAGTCGCCTCAGCCGCCTCGGCCGCTCGGTCTGCTCCGACGGCACCGGCCTTCCGTCAGCCCCCCAAGGGGCAGGGCTCAGCTTTGCTTTGGCGAGGAACCCCGGAGCTCCAGCCCCGGGAGAAATCGCCGCGCAGCCCCCACCAACCCACTGGTGATGGGGGTCACAACGGACCGCTTTGGCTGCGCTGCGTCACTGAACGGGTGCACGATGGTGAGCGTGTCGAAGATCGTCGTGCAGCTCAAGCTCACGCCGTCTCCCGAGCAGGCGGCGGTGTTGGAAGCGACCCTGTGCGCGCTCAACGACCACGCCACCTGGGTGGCGAAGATAGCCCACGAACGCGGGGTGACGCGCAACTACGAACTGCGCAAACACACCTACCAGCAGTTGCGCGAGGCCGGGGTGGGATCGCAGACGGCCCAGCACACCATCAAGAAGGTGTGCGATGCCTACCGCACCCGCCGGTCCAACCTGAACAACGGCAACTACGGACCGAAGGGATCGGCCCGCCGGAAGCGGATCGAGTCCACACCCCTCACCTTCCGCACCGACTCGGCGCACCCCTACGACGCACGCAACCTGTCCTTCGCCCTGGACACCCGCACGATCTCGCTGTGGACCTTCCAGGGCCGGTTGAAGGACATACCGTTCACCGGCTCCCCCGACCAGATCAAGACGCTGGCCGAGCACAAGCGCGGTGAGGCCGACCTGCTCTGCCGCGACGGTGCCTGGTTCCTCGCGGTGACCGTCGAGGTGCCCGACACTCCCGAGATCGAGCCCGACTCCTTTCTCGGGGTGGATCTGGGCATCGTCAACATCGCCACCACCTCCGACGGTCAAGTCATGGCCGGGCGCCAGATCAACCGGTACCGCCGCCGCCAGCTCAGGCTGCGCCAGAAGTTGCAGGCCAAGGGCACCCGCTCCGCCAAGCGCCTGCTCAACAAGCGCCGCCGTAAAGAAGCGCGGCATGCCAAGGACACCAACCACCGCATCTCCAAACGCATCGTGGCCGAGGCCGAACGCACCGGGCGCGGTATCTCCCTGGAAGACCTCAAGGGAATCCGCACCCGGGTACGGCAACGCAGGCCCCAACGGGTCACGCTGCACTCCTGGTCCTTCCACCAACTGGGCGCCTTCATCGCCTACAAGGCCCGCCTGAAGGGGGTGCCGGTGGTGTTCGTGGACCCGGCGTACACGTCGCAGACGTGCGCTGGGTGTGGCCACATGGACCACAGGAACCGGGTCGCACAGGCCACCTTCATCTGTCGGAGCTGCGGTGTCGTTGCGCACGCGGACCGCAATGCTTCCGCCAACATCGCCGCTCGCGGTCGTGTGGTGTGGAATGCGGGGCGGAAGTCACACGTCCCACCCGACCACCCCTAGGTTGTCGGGTCAGACGCGGTGGGCTCCCTCGCACCCAGCGGGGTGGTTCAACCGCACGCTCGGTCCTTCAGGGCCGAGAAGCTGACCGGTCCGCGACGCGGCGGTGCGCGCCCAGCGACGCGGCGTCGGCCGCCGCCAGACCCTCGTACCAGCCGTCCTCACTGGCGGGTCCGCGCACCCGCGAGTAGGTCAGTTCGCCGAAGGCCTCGGCCACGGCCGCCTCCACCTCGCGCTCGCGCGCGGCGAACACCGGAACCAGGTCCGTCCCCGTCTCGGCCGCGGCGGCCTCCTCGGCGGCGCGCGCCGACTCCACCAGCCGCTCGCCCACCCGCACCGCGAACGCGGACATGAACGAGGCGCGAAAGGCCTTGCCCGCCGCCCTGCCGGACCGGTCGCGCACCGAACCGCTGGCCCGCATCGCCGTCTCGGCCTGCACCAGCAGCGACGTGAACATCAGGTCCACCGCCTCCACGTCCCCGGGGAAGCCCATCACCGTGCACAGCCCCAGCTCCCGGTCCCACACGGCCCGGCAGTGGTTGGCCTCGGCGACCTCGTGCAGCAGCACCGCCTTGTGCTCGTCGTAGGGGGCGTCCACCGGGAGCCGCCGCCCCGAGGCCGCCTCCGACGCCTGCCCGGGCTCCTCGGCCAGCAGGGCGCGATCGATGCTGTGCCGGGCCATCAGCTCCTGCGCGCGGGCGCTCAGCGCCTCCGCCTCGCTGGGGAACTCCGTGGACTCGGCCTTGGCCAGCAGCGCGCGCACGCGGGCGAGCTTGCCCTGGTCCACCGCCTCCGCGGTCCGCGCGGCCCCCTCCGGCCGCGGACGGAACGTCCCCGGCGGCGGGCACAGCCGGTGCACCGGCGGCAGCACGCGCAGCGCGGCCAGCAGCCGCAGCGCCGTCTCCACCGCCTCGAAGCGCAGCAGTCCGTGCTCGGCGCCCACGTGCGCCAGGTAGGCCCCGGCTCCGTCCCAGGACGGGGAAGCCCCCAGCTCGCGCACCTGCGCGGTCCAGCGCGGGTCCACCGCGGCGGGGGAGTGGCGGTCCAGGTCGGCCGCCACCGCGTCGGCGCACACCGCCGCCGCCACCGGGTCCAGCGCGCGGCCCGCCTGGCGGACCGTCTCGGCGGGCTGCCACCCGCGCGCCCACGCCGAGGCCACCCCCGCCAGCAGGGCGTCGCGGACGGCGCGATCCGCCGCCCCGGCCCACGCCGGGTCCTCGGAGTCGGCCAGCCGCGCGGCGGCCAGGTCCACGCCGCCGCCCTCCCGGCCGAGCACCAGCGCGTCGACCGCCTCCGAGACCACCCGTTCGGGGGAGTCCCCGGGCGCGGGACCGGCCCAGGGCTCGGCGCCCCGGCCAGCCGCCTGGCGACCGCCGCCGCGCTGTCGGCCGCGACCCTTCTTCCCCACGTGGTCCTCCGTTCGGTGGTGGTGCGAGACCAGCAGGCCATCCTACCGACCGGCGGGTCCGCGGCGGGCGGGCGTGAGTCCCGGAGGGCGGTGGCGGGGGACACCCCCGGCCGGAGGGAGGAAGGAGCACGAACGTCACCGGTGCGGCGACACCGGCTCCTCTGGGCTCCGTGACGGGTAATCCCGTCTTGGCCCTCCGTGGCACCGGGTGCCCTGTCCGGAAAGGCGGAGCTTTCCTGTCCGAAGCACGGCGGAAACACGGGGCGCGTACCGTCGCCTCGCATCCGCAGCCACTGAGGAGTCTCCATGCGCCAGGGAACCGGGACCGACGGCCGCGACGACCCCCCGTCAACCGGGGCCGGCGGTGCCCGCTGCCCGGTCGCCCTCCCCCTGCACGGGAGCACGGGCGCCGACACGTCCTGGGAGGCGCTGCGCGACCGCCACGGCGGCCTGGTCCCGGTCGAGGTGGGCCCGGGCGTGCCCGGATGGCTCCTGCTCGGCTACCGGGAGAACCTCCAGGCGCTGCGCGACCAGACCCTCTTCTCCGCCGACCCGCGCCCATGGGGCGCCGAGGGCGCCGCGCCCGCCCGCAGCGCCGCCCTGGCCCGCGACGGCGAGGAGCACCGGCGGCTGCGCGCGGCCGCCGTCGACACCCTGGCCAGGGTGGGCACACCCCGGCTGGTTCCCGTCGTCGAACGCGCCGCAGTGCACCTGCTCGGCCGGGTCGCGGCCGACGGCGCCGCCGACCTCATCGGCGGGTTCGCCGCCCCGCTGCCCGCCCTGGTCCTCAACGAGCTCTTCGGCCTGCCCGACGCCTACGGCCGCCTGCTGGCCGACCTGGCCCCGCGGCTGTGGAGCGGAGAGCCCGGCCGGGCCGGTCCCGCCGCCACCGCGGTTCGCTCCTACTTCGCGGGCCTGGTCGCGCGCAAGCGCGCCGCCCCGGGGCAGGACATGGCCAGCTGGCTGCTCGCCCACCCCTCCGGGCTCACCGACGACGAGGCGGTCGGGGCGCTCACGCTGCTGTGGGAGTCCGGGCACGAGCCCACCACCCACCTCATCGGCAACGCCCTGCTCCGGCTGCTGGAGGACCCGGGCGTGTGGACCGCCTACCTGGGCGGCACCCTCACCCCCGAGGACTTCGTTGACTACGTGATGTGGACCGACTCCCCGATCCGGATGCTCTCCGGGCGCTACCCGGTCGCCGACCTGCGCTTCTCCGGGGTCCGTGTCCGCAGGGGCGAGCCGCTGCTGCTGGGGCTCGCCTCCGCGCACACCGACCCGTCGGTCTCCCGCGGCGACGACGCGATGGCCCTGGCGGGCGACCGCTCCCACCTGGCGTGGGGCGCGGGCGCCCACCGCTGTCCCGCCACCGGCCTCACCCGCGAGCTGGCGCGCACCGCCATCGACACCGCCGTGGACCGGCTGCGCGGTATGGTCCTGGCCGTCGAGCCCGAGGAGCTGCGCTGGCGCGCGTCCCTGGCCGTGCACGGCCTGGAGGAGCTGCCGGTGTGGTTCACCGTCACCGGGGAGCGCGTCGGGCCCGAAGAGCCGGTGCGCGAGCGCGCCCCGGTCCCGGTGCTCCGGCGTCTGCGCAGGAAGCGCGGTCCCGCCCCGCGCGGGGCCCGCTACCAGGCGCCCCTGGCGGGGGAGGACGGCGAGCGGGCACGGGAGGAGCGGCCTGTGACCGCTCCCGCCCCGCGGCCCCGCCGGGTTCCGCGCGGCGCCGGGGCCCGCTACCAGGCGCCGTTCGCGCGGGAGCGCGCCGAGCCCGAGCCCGACGCCCTGGAGCGGTTGCTGGCCGACTGGCGGCCGCGGGACTGACCGGCCGCACGGCCCGCGGTCAGCGGGCGTCCCACTCGCGCGGGGGAGTCTCGACGCGCGCCCACTCGTGCAGGCCGTCGAGGAAGACCCGGCAGCGGTAGACCGTCTCGGCCACGGCGCGGCGGCCCTCCCCGGGGTCCGGGTCGGGTTCGGCGCCGGGTCCGCGGCCGTGGAGACGGGCCCGCAGGAGGCACTCGACCGTGTGCACGGCCTGCCGATCGTGCTCGGTCGGCCTGGGATCCTCCAGCCGCCGGGTGACGTCGTCGTCCAGGTAGGTGGCGGCGATCGTTTGCTGGAGGCGGGTCAGCGCCAGGCGCAGCGACTCGGCCGACACGCGTAGCGAGGGCTCGCGCCCGCTCGCCACCAGGGCGGCCACCGTCGCCTCGGCGACACGGTGCAGAGCGGGTTCGGGATCGTACTCGTCGTGGCGCGACCGGTAGGTGAACGCCACCAACGGGTACCGGTGCACCGTCTCGGCGACCTCGCGCAGACTCTCCGTCCAACTCCGGCAGCGCGTACGGGCCTCGTCCACGCCGTCCAGGGTCAGGGACTCGGCGAACATGGTGACGCCGCCCCGGCCGCGTGCGTCGTCATGGAGCGACAGCGTGAAGCGGTTGCGTGTGGACACACCGCTGGTGACCTGGATGGCGTAGGTGGCCATACCCGTGAACAGGGCGAAGCCGACCGCCGCGCCGAACAGCGAGACCAGCTGGGCCCCGGTCGACAGAGGGGTGATGTCGCCGTAGCCCAGGACCGGGACGGTGCCGCCGGCGAAGTACAGGGCGTCGAGGAAGCCGACGGGGTGCAGCCCCGGCCGGACCCGGAACTCCTCCTCCAGCATCGGCCACACGGCCAGCGCCAGGCCGAGGGTGAGTGCCACGACCCAGGCGGCGAAGGTCGCCAGCAGGATCACCGGCCCGGCCAGGCTGAGCAGCCATCCCCCGGAGCGCGGCAGGCGCGCGCTCGCCAGCACCGCCGAACGCCACACCGCCTTGCGGATCCACCCGGCCAGCACTCCCTCCGAGTCCGGGTGCAGGACGGTGACGGCGGCGTCGCAGACGATCAGCACGGCGAGCAGCAGACCGAGAACCGACACGAGAGCCATGGGAGGCGACTACCCCGGCCCTTGGGGCCGACACCCGGTGTTCCCCCTCGTCGCAGGGGACGCGGCGGCCGACCTGGGGTGTCGCGTCCTCCGACACGCCGGTTTCCAGCGCACCGGAGCCCGTGACGCGCCGATCCCCGACCGCGCGGACCCGGACGGGACCGGCGGCCGGGCCCGCGGCGGCTACCCCTCGTCGGGGTCGACCACGACCAGTTCGGGGTGGAAGGCCTCGGGGTCCTCCAGCAGGGGCTGTTCCCCGCCGCGCAGGTGGTGGTCGAAGAACGCCAGACTGTAGGTGCGCACCAGCTCCAGGCCGCGCTCGACCGGCAGGTCACCGAACTGGGCCCGCCACTGCTCTGGCGTGAGGAGGCCGGTCAGGCCGAGCTGCTCCATCAGCACACCCCGGTCGATGCTGTTGGAGTGCCCCGAACCGTCGAGCCGGATCCACTGCCGCCACCCCTCCAGGCGCGGCCACATCTGCTCGACACCGTCCCAGGAGTTGCCCTGGTCGTTCTCGATCAGCGCCAGCGGCTTGTCCAGCCCCTCCTCCACCACGGGCGGATAGTAGGGGCCGTCCAGGTTGATCCCGGCGTCCACCCGCTCCTCGGAGCGCAGCGTCTCGGCGGTGGCCGTGCCGCCCCAGGAGTGCCCCGCCATCCCGATCCGGGAGGCGTCGATCACCCGCGACCACCGCCACGCGGGGTCGGATCCGGTGAGCCGGTCCAGGAGGAAGGAGACGTCCTCGGCCCGGTTGACCGCCCCCAGGGCCCACTCGCCGCTCTGGCACCCGGTGCACTCGGTGATCAACCCGTCGGGGAACTCCACGGGCGCGGCCTCGTGGGCGTGGTCCACCCCGGCCACCACGAAGCCGTGGCTGGCCAGCTCCTCGGCCAGCGAGGACAGCTCGGTCCGGTTCATGCCCGCGCCGGGGGACAGCACCACCAGCGGGAACCCGTCGCGGGTGCGCGCGGGCGGCACGTCCAGGCGGGAGGAGGTGCGCACCCCGCTGTGCATGAAGTCGGCGGGCAGATCCAGTCCCAGCTCCGCGACCATGGCCGCGGACTCGGCCTCGGTCATGTAGGGCGCGGGTCGGCCCGCGTCCACCCGCGCCGGGTACCACAGGGTGACCATCAGCTGGCGGGGCCCGCCCACCCACACGTCCTCGCGCTCCCCGTCCACCAGGTGCAGGGTCGTCCTGCCCACCGGATGGTCCCCGGTGGGCTCGGGCAGGGCGGCTCGGGGGGCGTCGGCGGGCGCGGTGCCGGAGGGCCCGGTGTCGGCCGCGGCCGTTCCGGCGGCGGCCAGGGAGATCGGCAGCGCCAGCGCGGCGGCCGCGGCGAGGGCGGTACCGGTCCGGAGCGCGCGGACGGAAGGGGCGGGGGATGGGTGCGGTGAAGGGGGCATGGTGTCCCGTCGTTCGGTGCCGTCGTGGTCACCGCCCACGCTAGGAAGGGCGGCCCGTGCGGCGCCATCGGGGCGTCCACCCCCTTTCCCCGGGGGTCTCCCGGAGGAAGGGGGTGGGGACAGCCCTACCCCGAAGGCCTCCACCAGCGGGTTCGGGGACCGCTTCCGCCGGACCACGCCTCCGCCCACGGGGCGGCCACCGTCAACGGGTTCAAACCGCCGGTTCCACCAGCAGCACCTCCAGGGTGCGCGGGCCGTGCACCCCCTCCACCCGGTTCAGTTCGATGTCGCTGGTCGCCGAAGGACCGCTGATCCAGGTGAGCGGGCGCGACGGGTCCAGGAGCCGGACCGCCTGCGGCACCCCGTCCACCACCTGGTCGGCGCGCACCACGCACAGGTGGTAGTCCGGCACCAGGGTGACGGCCCGGCGCCCCTGGCCCGGCCCGCCGTCCAGGACGATCGTGCCGGTCTCGGCGATGGCCACCGAGCAGCCGGTGACCACGCCGTCCACACCGGTGAGGTCGGCGACCGCCAGCGGCTCCTCACGGGAGTCGGGCAGCCGCTCGGCGGAGGCGTGCGCGAACCACTCCGGCGGGGCGTCCGCCGGGACGACCACCCGCCGCGCCCCGCGGCGCTCCAGCGCGGCGGCCACCTCGGCGGCCACGCGATTTGAGCTCACCCGGCGCACCATCGCGCGGTAGTCCAGCAGCCGGTCCTCCAGCACCTCCAGCGCGGGCCCCACGCCGTGGCTGTCGGCGTAGCCGCGCCCGGCCTCCCGCACCGGCGACTCATCGGCGGGCACGTCGGCCAGTGCCCTCCTGACCCTGGCCAGGATCCGCTCGCGGCTGCTCATCGGCCCTCCCCTCCGCGCCTGTCCCACCACTGGCGGAAGGACTCGGCCGGAACGTCGGGCACGTCCCGGGTGTCGGTCCAGGCCCCCGCCAGGCCCGGCAGGTGGCGCGGGACCGCGCGGCGTCCCAGCCCCGCCGCGCGCTGGACCGCGCGCAGCGTCCGCGGGGAGGACAGCACCGCCTCGGCGCCCGCCATGAGGGCCCTCTCTCCCGCGTGCCCGGAGCGCTCCGTGACCTCCTCGCGCAGGTGCACCAGCACCTCGGGGATGTCGATGGCCACCGGGCACACCTCGTAGCAGGCCCCGCACAGCGACGACGCGTAGGGCAGCGCCTCGTCCACCGGCGAGGACATCCCGCGCAGCTGCGGGGTGAGGATCGCGCCGATCGGTCCCGGGTAGACCGAACCGTAGGAGTGCCCGCCGGTGCGCTCGTAGACCGGGCAGGTGTTCAGGCACGCCGAACAGCGGATGCAGCGCAGCGCCTGGCGGCCCACGGTGTCGGCCAGCACGTCGGTGCGGCCGTTGTCCAGCAGCACCAGGTGGAACTCCTGGGGGCCGTCGCCCGGCGTCACCCCGGTCCAGGTGGAGGTGTAGGGGTTCATCCGCTCGCCGGTGGAGGAGCGCGGCAGCAGCTGGAGGAACACCTCCAGGTCCGACCAGGTCGGCACGATCTTCTCGATGCCGACCACGGAGATCAGCGTCTGGGGCAGGGTCAGGCACATGCGTCCGTTGCCCTCCGACTCCAGCACCACGAGCGTGCCGCTGTCGGCCACCGCGAAGTTGGCCCCCGAGATCGCCGTGCGGGTGCGCAGGAAGCGTTCGCGCAGGTGCACGCGGGCCGCCTCGGCCAGCGCCCGGGGGTCGTCGGTCAGGCCCCGTGGCGCGGGCACGCCCCACTCGGCCATCTGCTCCAGGAAGATCTCGCGGATCTGGGCGCGGCCCAGGTGGATGGCGGGCACCAGGATGTGCGAGGGCAGGTCCTCGCCCAGCTGCACGATCAGCTCGGCCAGATCGGTCTCGTAGGCGGTGATCCCGGCGGCGGCGAGGGCGTCGTTGAGCTCGATCTCCTGGGTGGCCATCGACTTGACCTTGACCACGTCGGTCTCGCCGGTGGCCCGGACCAGCCGGGTGACGATCTCGTTGGCCTCGGCGGCGTCGGAGGCCCAGTGCACCCGTCCGCCCGCCCGTTGGACGGACTCCTCCAGCTGTTCCAGGTAGCGGTCCAGGTGGCGCAGGGTGTGCTCCTTGACCGCGGCGCCCTCCGCGCGCAGGCGCTGCCAGTCCTCGTGCAGTTCGTCGACGACGGCGGCGCGCTTGTCACGGATGGTGTGGGTGGCCCTGCGCAGGTTGTGCCGCAGCCGGGCGTCGTTGACCGCGCCCGCGGCGGCCTCGGGAAAGGGCGGGATGCCCAGGAACGTCGCGCTCATCGGGAAGCGCCCTCCTTCTCGGTACTGGCCAGGATCTCGGCCAGGTGCGCCACCCTCATCCCCGACCGCTGCCGGGACAGGGTGCCGCCGATGTGCATCAGGCAGGAGTTGTCGACCGCGCACAGCACCTCGGCGCCGGTCTCCACGGCGTGGCGGGCCTTGTCCGCGCCCATGGCCGAGGACACGTCGCCGTTCTTGACCGCGAACGTGCCGCCGAAACCGCAGCACTCGGTGGCCCCGGCCAACTCCACCAGCTCCAGGCCGCGCACGGCGCGCAGCAGCCGGTAGGGGCGGTCGCCCAGGCCGAGCATGCGCAGCCCGTGGCAGGTGGGGTGGTAGGCCACCTTGTGCGGGTAGTAGGCGCCCACGTCCGTCACGCCGAGCACGTCCACCAGGAACTCGGTGAGGTCGTACACGCGCGGGGCGAGGTCGGCCACCTTGCGTGACAGGCGGCTTTCGCTGGCACCCAGCCGCGGGTAGTTGTCGCGGACCATGGCCGCGCAGGAGGCGGAGGGGACCACGACGGCGTCGGCGCCCTCGAAGGTGCGCACGAAGCGCACGGCCAGACGGCTCGCCGAGCGCCGGTAGCCGGTGTTGTAGTGCATCTGCCCGCAGCAGGTCTGGCCCTCGGGGAAGACCACCTCGTGCCCCAGCCGTTCCAGGAGGCGCACGACCGCCCGCCCGGTGTCGGGGAAGAGTGTGTCGTTGACGCAGGTGATGAACAGCGCGATCCGCATGTGCCTCCTTCGTGCCCCGCCGACCGGCGCGCGTGCGGACCCGCCGGGGCGGCTTACGCGGTGCGCTGCCATGGCGGAACTGCTCGCCACGAACCTGGGGTGGTCGGACCACTTTTGCACGACGGGAAGCATCTGGGCAAGAAGGAGAGCAAAAAGGGCGATGTGGGGTGAGGCGATGGTGAATTGGTATGATCTCTTGGTGGGGTGACGGTGGCGTGAGTCACGTGAGCGCCCCGTCCCCGCTCCGTCAGGCCGACAGACGAGCCGGACAAGAGGACCACCGCGCAGACTGGAGGAATTCCGTGAGCGACCCCGACGTCGGGCGCACCACCGTCACCCGGCGCGCCGCCGACCGGATCAAGGCGATGATCGCCGACGGGCAGGTCGGGCCAGGGGAGCGCCTGCCCACCGAACGCGACCTGTCCGCGCAGCTCGGGGTGTCCCGCAGTTCCATGCGCGAGGCCATCCGCTCCCTGACCACGCTCGGCGTCCTTGAGTCCCGCCACGGCGCGGGCGTCTACGTCACCGCGCTGCGCCCCGCCGACCTGCTGGAGACCTTCTCCGTCCTGGCCGAGGTCTCCCAGGGGCGCACCCTCCTGGAGGTCCTCCAGGTGCGGCGCATGCTCGAACCCGCCGCCACCGCCCTGGCCGCCGCGCGCGCCAGCGCCGAGGACCTCGACCGCATCGGCACCCTGCTGGAGAGGATCGAGGGCGGGGACGACACCTTCCGCGCCGACACCGTCACCGCCGACCTGGGCTTCCACCAGGCCATCGTGGCCAGCACCGGCAACGCCACCCTGGCCGCGGTCAACGACGGCCTGTCCTCGCGCACCTTCCACGCCCGCGTGTGGGCGGGGCACCGGGAGGCCGGGCTCACCGCCAAGCTGCGCGAGGACCACCTGCGCATCCACGAGGCCCTCGTGGCGCGCGACCCCGACGCCGCCCGGGCCGCCGCGACCGTGCACGTCCTGCGCGTGGAGCGCTGGCTCAGCGCGGACCTGGCCGACTGAGCGTCACCGCGTCACCGCGTCACCGCTTCGCCGGGTCACCGGCCGCGGTCGCGGACCCTGTCGGCGAACTCCTCGGCCCGCAGCAGCCGCGCCAGCTCCTCGCGCCGGGCGGTCGGCGGGCGCTCCCCGCCGGTCTCGGGCGCCTGCTCGGGAAGTTCCTGGCCCAGCTCCGCGTCGATGCCCAGGACGTCGTGGTCCTCGATCTCCTCGATCCGGTGGCCCTCCGGGAAGTACCGCAGGAAGTCGGCCACCGCGGAGTCCTGGTCCGCGGCCCCCACGTCCATGTCCGCGTCCACGTCGTCGTCGTATCCGGGATCCCAGGATCGCGCCTCGACCTCGTCGAAGCCCTCGGTTGACTCTGTCACCGGCGTCCCCCTCACGCTCGGTCCCTCACCTCGATCATGCCCGCTCTGACCGGAGGGCGCCAGGGGCTACCACGGGGAGCGGCGGGGAGCGGCGGGTGCGGAACCGGACAAGGTAACCCACGGTAGGCTTCTGCCGCGCTGTCCGATATGTGAACGGAGCCCCCTCTGTCGTGCGCGAGCGCGTTCGAGCCATCGTCGACGCCCCCTGGTTCCAGGCCTGCGTCATCACCCTCATCCTCGTCAACGCCGTCATCCTCGGCGCGGAGACCTCACCCCGGGTGACGGACTCCTACGGCGGCCTCCTCCGCGCCGTCGACCTGACCATCCTCGCCCTGTTCGTCCTGGAACTGGGGATGCGGATGTACGCCCACCGGCGGGCGTTCTTCCGCGACCCCTGGAGCTGGTTCGACATGGTGATCGTCGGAATCGCGCTGCTTCCGGCCTCCGGCCCCTTCTCCGTGCTGCGGGTCCTGCGCGTGCTGCGGGTCCTGCGCCTGCTGTCGGTGATACCGACCCTGCGCCACGTCGTCACGGGCCTGTTCCGGGCCCTGCCCGGCATGATGTCCATCCTGTTCCTGGTGATGCTGCTGCTGTACGTGTCGGGGGTCATGGCCACCGAGCTCTTCGCCGGAGTCTCGCCGCAGTACTTCGGCGACCTGCCCTCGTCGCTGTTCACCCTGTTCCAGATCGCCACCGCGGACGGCTGGGGCACCATCGCCAAGGACGTGATGGAGCACAAGCCGATGGCGTGGGTGTTCTTCGTGGTCTTCGTGCTGGTGTCCACGCTGGTGGCCCTCAACCTGTTCATCGCCGTTGCCGTGGAGGCACTGGAGAAGGACGACGAGCAGAGCGGCGGCGGTGGCGGGGGCGGCTCCGCGGGCCGGACGGACGGGGGCCCCGGCGACGGGGGCCCCGACGGGGGACAGGCCGTGATCCTGGCCGAGCTGCGGGCGCTGCGCGCGGAGGTGGCCGTGCTGCGGCGGGAGCGCGAGGAGGAGGGCAGCGGCCTGCGCTGAGGGGCGTGCCGGAACCGGTGCCGCGCCGCGCGCGAAAGTCCGGACAGGGCCTGTGGACAACCTCCGCGGAGCCGGTTTTTCGTGGGAGGCTTGTGGTCGCAAGCACAGCCGCGCACCGCGGGCGGCGCGCGGGCCGAGCGCCCGCGCCGTGCCGCCGGAGCACCGACCGACGAGGAGCCGCCGGATGTCTGCCAGTACACCTCTCCCGCGCGCTGAGGGCACCGGAGAACGTGCCCGCCCGGGCGTTCCCCTGGACCAGCGGGACGAGTGGACCGCACTGCGCGAGCACCACGGGCGGTGGGGCTCCACCGACCTTCGCGAGCTGTTCGCCGACGACCCCGGCCGGGCCGAACGGTACACGCTCGACGTCGGCGACCTGCACGTCGACTACTCCAGGAACCTCGTCACCGACGAGACCCTGCGCCTGCTCGCCGACCTGGCCGGGGCCACCCGGGTCGCCGACCTGCGCGACGCCATGTTGGGCGGTGAGCACGTCAACCTCACCGAGGACCGGGCCGTCCTGCACACCGCCCTGCGCGCGCCGCGCGGGCAGGTGGTCAGCACCGACGGCCGCGACGTCGTCCCCGAGGTCCAGGAGGTCCTGGACCGGATGGCGGAGTTCGCCGACCGGGTCCGCGCCCGGGAGTGGCTCGGCCACACCGGCCAGCCGGTGCGCCGGATCGTCAACATCGGCATCGGCGGCTCCGACCTGGGACCCGCCATGGCCTACGAGGCCCTGCGCCCCTACACCGACCGCGGGCTGGAGTTCCGGTTCGTCTCCAACGTGGACGGCACCGACCTGCACGAGGCGCTCGTGGACGCCGATCCGGCCACGACGCTGTTCGTGGTCGCCTCCAAGACCTTCACCACGATCGAGACCATCACCAACGCCACCGAGGCCCGCACCTGGCTGCTGGACGGGCTGGGTCTCAGGAGTGACAGCGACGACGGTGCCATCGCCAGGCACTTCGCCGCCGTCTCCACCAACGGCGAGGAGGTGGCGAAGTTCGGCATCGACACCCGCAACATGTTCGGCTTCTGGGACTGGGTGGGCGGCCGCTACTCCTACGACTCCGCCATCGGCCTGTCCCTGATGGTGGCGGTGGGCCCCGAGCGGTTCCGGGAGATGCTCGCCGGGTTCCACCTGATGGACACCCACTTCGCGACCGCCCCCGTCGAGCGCAACCTGCCCTTCCTGCTGGGCCTGCTCGGCGTGTGGTACGGCAACTTCCACGACGCCCAGACCCACGCGGTGCTGCCCTACAGCCACCACATGTCCAAGTTCACCGCCTACCTCCAGCAGCTCGACATGGAGTCCAACGGCAAGTCAGTGCAGCGTGACGGGCGTCCCGTCCACTGGCAGACCGGCCCGGTGGTGTGGGGCACACCGGGCACCAACGGCCAGCACGCCTACTTCCAGCTGCTGCACCAGGGCACCCGGTTCGTGCCCGCCGACCTCGTCGGCTTCGCCAACCCGGCCCCCGACCTGCCCGAGCACCTGGTACCCCAGCACGACCTGCTCATGGCCAACCTGTTCGCCCAGGGGCAGGCACTGGCCTTCGGCCGGAGCGCGGAGGAGGTCGCCGCCGAGGGCGTGGCCGCCGACCTGGTCCCGCACCGGACCTTCGAGGGCAACCGGCCCACGACGACCATCCTCGCCGACCGGCTCAGCCCGTCGGTGCTCGGGCAGCTGGTCGCCCTCTACGAGCACAAGGTGTTCGTCCAGGGCGCGGTGTGGAACATCAACTCCTTCGACCAGTGGGGCGTGCAGCTGGGCAAGGTGCTGGCCAAGCGGGTCGAGCCCGCCCTCACCGAGGGCGCCGACGTGCCCGGCCTGGACGCCTCCACCACCTCCCTGGTGCGGCGCTACCGCTCCATGCGCGGCAGGAACTGACCACGGCGGCGGTGTGACCGGCGGAGAGCGCCGGTCGCACCGCCACCGGGCCGCCCCTTCGCGGGCATCCCCGAGAGCGGAGGAGCGCCCGGCCCGGTCAGCCCGTGCGCTGACGCAGCCGACGGGGAGATCCAGCGAGGCAGGGGACGGACGCGGCCCCGCCCCGGCCGACGTGAGCCCTCCGAGCGAGCCCTCTGGGTCCGGTGCGGGCCCTCGCGGACTCTCGGCACCGGGCGAACCGGTGCCCGTTGAGCGGGGGACAGGCGTGGTTTGCTTCCCTACCTAACGGTAGGTAGGGTGATGTGCGTGGGCGGGACCCCCGCCCGCACCCACCCCACCACACGAGAGGTCGCATCCTGTGTCCACCGACACCCGAGTCCGCGCCATGAACGTCTACGCCGCGCACTTCGCCGCGCACGGCTACCGCGGCGCCTCCCTGGAGGCCGTCGCCCGCGAGGTCGGCGTGCGCAAGCCGTCCCTGTACCACCACTTCCCCGGAGGCAAGGAGACCCTGCACAAGCTCGTCGCCCTGGACTTCATCACCCGGCGCGGCGAACAGCTCGCCCTGGCCCTGGACACCCCCGGCGGGCTCGCCGAGCAGCTGCGGGCGGTCGTCACCACCGCCGTGGCCGACCCGACCGGGGCCACCACCTCCTTCGAGCAGCACCTGTTCGACTCGCTGGACCAGCTCGAACAGGACGTGCAGAAGGAGGTGCGCGACGCCTACGCCGCCACCCTGCTCGACCCCATGACCGCGCGTTTCCGTGCGGCCGTGGCCGAAGGCGAGGTCGCCGACCGGGACCCGGCCGTGCTGTGCAACGCCTTCCTGCACCTGGCCCGCGCCGTGGACATGATGGGTGACCCCGAGCAGGCCGCCCACACCCTGGTCGGGCTCTTCCTTGACGGCGCCCGCGCCGCGGCCTGACCCGTCGTCCCCGCCCGCCCCGGGGGACCCTTCCTCGACGGCGCCCGCGCCGCGGCCCGACCCCTCGCCCCGCCCGTCCCGGAGGAACCCCGTGTCCCTCCGGGACGGGCGGGGCCGGTCCGCCGGCGATCGCCAACGTACCCGGCAGGGGCCGGGGGGAGGGGGAGAGAACCCCTCCAGGCGCACGGCGCCGCGCGGCGGAGCCGGTCAGCGCACCTGACCGGACACCCGCGTAATTCCGTTGCCCGTGCCGCCCCCCGCGGGTTAGCCTGGGCACAACATGCGCATGTGACATCGAGACCGACGACCGCCGAGCGCGCGGGGCTCGCCCACCGTGGCTGGAGCCGGATCCCCGCTCGGCGTGTAGTGCCACTGTCCCCGGTGCGGTCTCGATGTCGACGACTTCTGTGTCGTCCCCGGACCGCGCCGCGCAGGCGAGCCGGTCCCGCGCATCGAGGCCCACCCCGAAACGAAGGGTGGTCCACCCCATGACCCTCGGCAACACGACCGGCGCCGCCTCCGCGTCCGCACCGCGCACAGTCCCGACCGGCCCGCCCCTGCTGCGCGCCCGCGACCTCGCCAGGTCCTACGGCGCCCGCGTGGTGTTCGACGGTGTGGACGTCGACGTCGCCCCCGGCCAGCGGCTCGGCTTGGTGGGGGAGAACGGCTCGGGCAAGTCCACCCTCCTGCGGCTGCTGGCCGGGGAGGAGGAACCCGACGCCGGGCGGGTGGAGCGCCCCGCGGACACCGGGTTCCTGTACCAGGAGCTGCCCCACGCCCCGGACACGACCCTGGCCCGGGTGATCGCCGAGGCCCTCGAACCGGCACGGCGGGTGGAGCGGCGGTTGACCGCGAGCGCGGCCGCGCTGGACGGCTCGCCCGATGACGGGGAGGCCCTGCGGGAGTACTCCGAGGCGCTGACCGAGGCCGAACTGCTGGAGGTGTGGGACGCCGAGCGCCGGGCCGAACTGGTGGTGGCGGGACTGGGCCTGGACGGCATCGGCCCGGACCGGCCGGTGGAGCGGATGTCGGGCGGCCAGCGCGGGCGCCTGGGACTGGCGGCCCTGCTCATCCGCCGCCCGCGCGTCCTGCTGCTGGACGAGCCCACCAACCACCTCGACGACCAGGCGCTGGAGTTTCTGGAGGGGTACCTGCGCGGCCTGCCGGGACTGGTGGTGCTGGCCAGCCACGACCGGGTGTTCCTGGACGCGGTGTGCACCGGCCTGCTCGACCTGGATCCGGCCGTGGACGGTCCCGCCTACTACGGTGGCGCCTACTCCTTCTACCTGAGGGAGAAGCAGCTGGAGCGCGAACGCTGGGAGCAGCGCTACCGCGACGAGCAGGACACCCTCAAGGGCCTGCGCGAGGCGGTGCGCACCACCTCCCGGCAGGTCTCGCACAACCGCGCCCCGAGGGACAACGACAAGATGGGCTACGACTTCCTGGGCGGGCGCGTGGACAAACAGGTCTCGCGCCGGGTGCGCAACGCCCGAGGCAGGCTGGAGGAGCTGGAGCGCGACCAGGTGCGCAAACCGCCCAGGCCGCTGGAGTTCAGCGCTTCGCTGACCCGCGACCCGGGCACGGCCGACGGCCAGGCGATCACCCTGCGCGGCCTGGTCGTGCCGGGCCGGTTGCGCCTGGACCACCTGGACGTCCCCTCGGACGGGCGCCTGCTGGTCACCGGGCCCAACGGCGCGGGCAAGTCCACGCTGCTGTACGCCCTGGGGCACCGGCTGCGCCCCGCGTCGGGCCAGGTGCTGTGGCGGCGCGGGGCCTCGGTCGCCCTGCTGGAACAGGACGTGGTCTTCCCCGACCCCGAGCGGACCCCGCGTTCGCTCTACGAGGGGCTCAACGGCGCCCTGCCCGGGGCTCCCCGCCTGACCGACCTGGGCCTGGTCGCACCGCGCGACCTGGACCGGCCGGTGGGCAGGCTCAGCGTGGGCCAACGGCGGCGCCTGGCGCTGGCGATGCTGGTGGGGCACGCGCCGGACGTGCTGCTGCTGGACGAGCCGACCAACCACCTGTCCCTGGCTCTGGCCGAGGAGCTGGAGGAGGCACTGGGCACCGCGCCCGGCGCGGTGGTGGTGGCCTCGCACGACCGGTGGCTGCGCCGCAACTGGGCCTGGTCGGAGCTGCGGCTGGCCGACGGAGTAGTGGCCGGGCGGGGCACGGCCGGACCCGGGTAGCCCTTCCGGCGGTTCCCGGGCCGCCCGCCTCGCGCGCGGCCCGGGAACGGCGGACCGCTCCAGTCACGGCCGTGCCCGACACCGTTCGATGACACCGGCGCGGAGGCTGGAAACCCCCGTGCGGCTCGTGCAAACTCTTCGTAGTTCAATAGCTACGAAAAGTCATGTCAACTGGCAGGGGTGCACATGTCCGTGCCGATGGACGCGCCCGAGTCCTCCCAGCACGCCGACCCCGAGGCGGCGGCCTCCGGGGGACGCGGGTCGGCGAACAGGTCCCTGCGCCAGATCGCCTGGCAGCGCTTCCGCAGGGACCGCATCGGCATGGCCGGGGGAGTCGTCGTCCTCCTGCTCATCCTGGTCGCGGTCTTCGCGCCCCTGCTCACCTCCTGGTTCGGCTACCCGCCCAACCAGTTCAACCAGGAGCTGATCGACCCGCTCACCGGCGGCGTCCTGCGCGACCCCGCTGACCCCTCCCTGGGGCTCGACCCCTGGGGCGGGATCAGCCTCGACCACCTGCTGGGCGTGGAACCCGTCAACGGGCGCGACCTGTTCAGCCGCATCGTCCACGGCGCCCGCACCTCCCTGCTGGTCGCCACGGTCGCCACCCTGGTGTGCGTGGTCATCGGCACCGTCCTCGGCATGGTCGCCGGGTACTTCGGCGGCTGGGTCGACACGGTCATCAGCCGGGCCATGGACATCTTCCTGGCCTTCCCGCTGCTGCTCTTCGCCATCGCCCTGGTCGGCGTCGTCCCCGACGGCTCCTTCGGCCTGAGCGGCAACGGCCTGCGCATCGGCGTGCTGGTCTTCATCATCGGGTTCTTCAACTGGCCCTACATCGGCCGCATCGTGCGCGGGCAGACCCTGACCCTCAGGGAGCGCGAGTTCGTGGAGGCCTCCCGCAGCCTCGGCGCGGGCAGCGCCCACATCGTCTTCCGCGAGATCCTGCCCAACCTCGTCACGCCGATCCTGGTCTACTCCACGCTGCTCATCCCCACCAACATCCTCTTCGAGGCGGCCCTGAGCTTCCTGGGCGTGGGCATCAACCCGCCCATGGCCACCTGGGGCGGCATGTTGGACAACGCCCTGCGCTTCTACACCGTCGCGCCGCACTTCGTGCTGATCCCGGGGCTGGCCATCTTCGTCACCGTCCTGGCCTTCAACCTCTTCGGCGACGGGTTGCGCGACGCCTTCGACCCCCGCTCCTCCGACTGACGGGCCGGGCCCGTCGCGTGTCCCGGGCCGGGCACCGGCCCCAGCAGCCAATCCGACCAGGAGGCAAGGTTGACCACCGACCACCACACAGACGCGGCTCCCTCCCGGCGCCGCGGACGCCGCCGGGCGACCGCGTCCCTGGCCGCGGGCACGGCCGCGGCCCTGTTGTTGGCCGCCTGCGGAGGCGCGGGCGGCGGGGGCGGAGGCGAAGGCGGCCCGGTCGACGCCGAGTTCAACCAGGGCGAGACCGAGGTGGTCAACCCCTCCGACCAGACCGGCGGCACCCTGCGCTACGCCATCTCCTCGGACTTCGACTCGCCCGACCCCGGCAACACCTACTACGCGTTCAGCTGGAACTTCAGCCGCTACTACGCGCGCACCCTGCTCACCTACGTCGGAGCGCCCGGTGAGGAGGGCACCGAGCTCCAGCCCGACCTGGCCGCGGCGATGCCCGAGCCCAACGAGGACCTCACCGAGTGGACGGTGCCCATCAAGCAGGGGCTGCGCTACGAGGACGGCTCCGAGATCACCGCGCCCGACATCGAGTACGCCATCGCGCGCGGCAACTTCGGCGCCCAGGCCCTGCCCAACGGCCCCAAGTACTTCCAGGACCTGCTGGCCGACAGCGAGGACTACGAGGGCCCCTACGCCAACGAGGACGACCCGCTGGCCGGGTTCGGCGGGATCGAGACCCCCGACGACCACACCCTGGTCTTCCACCTCAAGGACCCCTTCGCCGAGTTCCCGTACCTGCTCATCCAGCCGCAGACCGCGCCGGTCCCGCCCGAGGCCGACCGCGGTGAGCAGTACCAGAGCCGCGTCGTCTCCTCCGGCCCCTACAAGTTCGACGGCGAGTACCGGCCCGGCGTCTCCCTGAACCTGGTGCGCAACGACCAGTGGGACCCCGCCACCGACCCGACCCGCGAGGCGCTGCCGGACCGGATCG
Source organism: Nocardiopsis synnemataformans (assembly GCF_965343085.1). Lineage (NCBI taxonomy): Bacteria > Bacillati > Actinomycetota > Actinomycetes > Streptosporangiales > Nocardiopsidaceae > Nocardiopsis > Nocardiopsis synnemataformans. The sequence goes on from NZ_CBDRFA010000017.1 coordinate 118,615, forward strand.
AGGTGCAGCTGGGGGTGGATCAGAACGAGATCGACCAGCGCCTGACCACCGGGGAGCTGGACGTCGACCTGGCCGGGGCCGGGGCGGGGCCCGCCATGCGGGGCACCCTGATCACCGACGAGGCCCGCAGGAACAGCGTCGACAACCCGCAGACCAACACCCTGCGCTACGTCAACATCAGCACCGTCCTGGAACCCCTGGACGACCTGGCCTGCCGACAGGCGGTCATGTACGCCGCCGACCGCGACGCCCTCCAGCGGGCCTGGGGCGGAGACACCGGGGGCGACATCGCCACCCAGATCATGCCCGCCTCGCTGCCGGGCGCCGATCCCGGCATCGACCTGTACCCCTCCCAGGACAACCAGGGCGACCTGGACACGGCCCGGCAGAAACTGGAGGAGTGCGGCGAGCCCGACGGGTTCTCCACCTCCATCGGCGTCCGCGCCGACCGGCCCTCCGACGTGAGCACCGCCGAGGCGCTCCAGCAGGCCCTGACCCGGGTGGGCATCGAGACGCGGATCAAGCAGTACCCCTCGGACACCTACACCAACACCCAGGCCGGGTCGCCGTCCTTCGTGGAGGACAACGACCTGGGCCTGACCGTGTACGGGTGGGCTCCGGACTGGGCGAGCGGCTACGGGTTCATGAGCAAGATCCTGGACGGCGACGCCATCCAGGACGCGGGCAACGCCAACATCTCGGAGCTGGACGACGACCAGATCAACGCCTGGTTCGACGAGGTCGTCACCGTGGAGGACCCCGAGGAACGCGCCTCGATCTACACCCAGATCGACCGGCGGGCGATGGAGCAGGCGGCGATCCTGCCCGCGGTGTTCGAGCGGACGGTGCTGTACCGCCCGCCGAACCTGACCAACGTGTACTACCACTCGGGCTACTCCATGTACGACTACATGGCCTTGGGAACGACGCGGGAGTAGAGAGCAGCAGGTAGGACCCCGTACGGTGCGGGTCGGTAGGCTCCCTTCAACCCCTGTGGGGCAACCGTGGGGCGAAACCGGGGTCCTACCGGCCCGTTTCGCGTACCTTCAGAACCCGGTTCAGCACCGGCACGAGCGAGCTGTTCGACCACCGCAACTGGTCATCCAACGACTTCTCCCACACCTCCTCCAGGTCCTTTCTCCAACCGGTTCCGGCCCTTCTCCGTGGGGCGCTTGTAGGTGCTCGGAGGCTGCGTCCGCTACACCAGCGACCGCAATCAGAACAAAGTGAACTCACCCATCTCGCGGCTCTCAGACGGAGAAGCCACCCGCAGCAACGACTCCAAGGAGACGACCGGCGGCGCAACCTCGCGAACGAGTACCGGAAGCAGCAACCCCGCCGCCACCGTGTCCCACAAGGCCCGATGCGGGCGCCCACCCGGCACCAGCGCGTCCACCCGAGAACGCAACCCGAAACGGTCCAGGACAGCCCCCAACGTCTTGGAGCCCTCCAACCGGGCGGCCCGCGCCAACCGCAGAGTGTCGATCAACCCTGCCGGACGCAACCCCGGGTAGTGGCGGTGGAGCAACCGCCAGTCCACACTCACGTTGTGGCCCACCAGGTACCGGCCCGCCACCCGCTCGTGGAGGCCAGGCCCGACCTCCTCCGGCCGCGGGGCCTCCCGAAGAACATCGTCCGTCAGCCCGGGGCTGATCCACGGCCGAGACGGCACAGGCCGCCCCGGGTTGACAAGGGTTTCGTAAGTCGCCCCCATGTCAGGGGACCCGCCCACCAGCGGCACCACCGCGATCTCCAGGATCGCCTCGCGGTCACGCTCCTGGGCTCCGGTGCCCTCCAGGTCCAGGGCGGAGAGCGGGGCGTGGGTCCACGGTTGGCTGGTCATGGCGGGTCCCCTAGGAGTGTTAGTCGTCGTCGTGGCGGGCGGCTGCGTGCTACACCTGCTTCGCTGCCTCCCGAGCCGAGTACGTCACCACCGCGCCCGCACCCGCCCGCTTGTACATCCGCAGCCGCTCCAGCAACGCCGGAACGTATTCGGCAACCGGCCTCTGCCCGGAGTGGGTGATCTCTGCCCACTCACCGGATACCGCGAACGGCATCAGACGCCGCGTCACCCTCCGATCCGCTGCGTTGGGCCCCGCCCGCGAACAGCTTCACCGCGCCGACGCCGAGCCGAGTCAGTTTCACCGTGGCCGGGCCGACCTCGTCCAGGGAGAACGTCGGCAGCGGCGAGGCGGTGGGGGCCTGCCGGATCAGCATCGGCATCACCAGGTCAGTAGAGGTGAGAGGGTCGCGGTGCAGGAAGCGGCGGACGGCGGGGCGGCCCCGGAGCGGGCTGGGGCCGGTTACGGGTTCGTCCACGGCGGGAGTCTGGGCGGGTACGGTCACCGGGTTCTCCTTATGTGGTTGGCGGTGTTGCCCTCACCTGAGACAGCAGTTCCTCGGCGCCCTGGTCGAGGAGGGTGTGGGCGAGGTGTTTGCCGAGTTCGGCGGCGCTGGTGGCGGGGCCTGTGGTATCGGCGCGGACGGTGCGGGTTCCGTCGACGCTGGTGACTTGGGCGTCCAGGGTCAGGCGGTCGCCGGTGACGCGGGCGAGAGCTCCGATGGGCACGGAGCAGCCGCCGTGAAGTTCGGCGAGCAGGGAGCGTTCGGCGGTCGCTTCGGCGTGGGACACGGGGTCGTGGAGCGGGTGGAGGAGTTCGAGGAGATGGCGGTCTGTTTCGCGGATCTGGACGCCGAGGATGCCTTGGGCGGGGGAGGGTGGGTACAGGGCGGGGTCCATGTCGGTGCCGATCTCGTCGGCCAGGCCGAGGCGGCGTAGTCCGGAGGAGGCGAGTAGGCATCCGGACAGGCCGAGTTCGCGGGCTTTGCGTAGGCGCGGGGGGACGTTGCCGCGGATGGGGACGGTGGTGATGTCGGGGCGCAGGTGTTTGAGTTGGGCGACGCGGCGTGTGCTGCTGGTGCCGATCCGGGCCCCGTGGGGGAGTTGGTCCCAGGGGGTTCCGGTGAGGGCGTCACGGGGGTCTTCGCGGGCGGGGGTGATGGCGAGGAGGGTGCCGGGTGTGGGGGCGGTGGGCAGGTCTTTGAGGGAGTGGACGGCGATGTCGACTTCGCCGCGGAGGAGGGTTTCTTCGACTTGGGTGGCGAAGATGCTGGTGAGGGACTTGCCGAGGGCTTGGAGGCTGGTGACTCGGTCTTTGTCGCCGCTGGTCATGATGGTGCGCTGTTTGAAGGTGTGGGTGGGGTGGGCGGCACGTAGGGGGGTGAGGAATTCGCGGACCATGGCTTTGGCGAGGTGGGAGCCGCGGGAGCCGATGAGGAGTGTGTTTTTTGACATGCTG
>NZ_CBDRFA010000018.1:0-119700 GCF_965343085.1 Nocardiopsis synnemataformans
GCGGGTGCTGGACGCGGTCCCCAACCGCCGCCTGGCCTCAGCCCGACAGCGCACCGCCGCCTTCCACGGACACACCACATGCGCCCACCCAGGTGGATGCGAAGCACCCGTGACCTGGTGCCAGGCCGACCACATCACCTCGTTCTCCCGGGGAGGGCGCACCGAGGTAGCGAACCTGCAACCGCTGTGCGGGCCGCACAACAGGGCCAAGTACCAACGCGAACTCCGCACCCACCACCGCACCCGCACCGGAGCCGGAACAGGACCCCCGGGACGGGGCCACCCGCCCGGCGGGGGATCAGATCCGCCACCCCGGGAATGACTCCCGGCCGGGCCCGGCCCCGGCATGCCCGCGCCCGGCAAGCAGCCCGGGCCCAACGCCCACCGTCGTCGCCGCCACCGTCGCCCACCCCCACCACCGGGGGTCGGCACCGCTACCCGAGACCAGAGAGCCCGCCTGCCTTTGGTGCCAACGCAGCAAAGCCCCACCACCTACCAACCCCCGCCGTTGACCACCCTCCCGCACCACCACGCGGCAGCTGCCGACGCCACCTCCGGCCACCACCCACAGCCAGAGCGTCAAACGGGGACCCCGGACACCCGCTGCCCTTGGTGCCAACACAGGAGCGAGCAACCACCCGCGAACAGCAAGCGTTGCCCGCCCACCCAAAGCCGCTCCCGACTGAGGCCGCAGCGCCCACCTCACACAAGAGGCTGACCCGCCATACGGGACACCAAGGGCAAGAACCGTGTCCACCGGCTGGCCCCGCCCTGTCGGGAGCCTGATTTGAAGGCCACAGAGCCCTCGGTATTTTGTCCTGGGATATCAGGCCGTATGGTGATGGGCATGTCTGGGCCGCCCATCACCGGGGACTCGGTGTCCGCGATCGCCGACTCGGTGCGCGACCTGGTCGCGCTCGGGAAACTGCGTGCGGGTGACGTACTGCCCCCGGTTCGCGCGTTGGCCGCCCAGCAGGGGGCGAACCGCAACACCGCCGGTGCCGCCTACGCCGCGCTGGCCGCGGCGGGTGTGGTCGAGACCCGCCGCCGCGGGGGCACGGTGGTGCGCGGGATCGTGCCCGTGTCCGGTGAGGGGGCACCGGTTCCCTGCGCGGGCTGTTGACCGAAGCGCTGGACGCGCGGGCTGCCCTGGCCGCGGGGGCCGACGGGGTCAACGTGTGGGTCCCGCTGACCGGCGCCCCGGAGGCGGCGGTGGTCGCGGACCTGGCTGGCCACGGGTGGGCCGTGCGCCCCGGATCGCTGTCCCCCCTCACACACCGCCCGGCCGTCCGCGTCACCACCTCCGCCCTCCTCCCCGAACACGCCGAGGCCTTCGCCGCCCGGCTGACCACCGCCCCTGCCCCGAACACGAAGGAAAGACCATGTTCACCGGCCTGAGCGCCTTCCCCCTGACCCCGCTGGACGACGACCGCTTCGACGAGCGGGCCTACGCCGGACTGATCACCCGTCTGGCCGAGGCGGGCGTCGACTCCATCGGCGCGCTGGGATCGACCGGCTCCTATGCCTACCTGGACCGCGACGAACGCCACCGCGTGGCCCGTGCGGCGGTGCGGCACGCGAACGGCACACCGGTGGTCGTCGGTATCGGCGCGCTGCGCACCTCCCATGTGCGGGCCCTGGCCCAGGACGCCCAGCGGGCCGGCGCGTCCGCCGTGCTGTTGGCCCCGGTGAGCTACCAGCCGCTCACCGAAGAGGACGTGTTCGCGCTCTACGAGAGCGTCACCGCCGAGCTGTCGGTGCCCCTGGTGGTCTACGACAACCCCGGCACGACGCGCTTCACCTTCTCGACCGAGCTGTACGCGCGCATCGCCGCGCTGCCCTCCGTGGCCGCGATCAAGATCCCGCCGGTGCCCTCGGACCCGGTGGCCGCTCGCGAGCGCGTGGCGGCGGTCCGCGCGGCCGTCCCCGACCACGTGAGCATCGGGATCTCCGGCGACAGCGTCGCCGCGACCGGGCTCAACGCCGGCTGCCAGGCCTGGTTCTCCGTGGTGGGCGGGACCCTGCCCGCCACCGCCCTGCCCCTGGTCCGCGCCGCCCTGAGCGGTGACGCCGAGGGGGCCGTGGCCGAGTCGGAGCGGCTGCGCCCGCTGTGGGAGGTGTTCGCCTCCCACGGCAGCCTGCGCGTGAGCGCCGCGATCGCCGAACACCTGGGCCTGGTCGCCCCGCGCTGCCTGCCCCAACCGATCCTGGGGCTGCCCGCAGCCGAGCGGGAGCGGGTGGCCCGTGTGGTCGGGGAACTGGGCCTGGCCTGAGCGGCGCCAGCGCACGCCCCCGGCGGGGTCGGCCCGCCACGCCGCTACCGCCGCGCTGACGCGCTCCGCCGACGTCGGCGGTACGGCGACCACCCGCAGCGCGGCCGGTCCGCTCTTCCCGGTGCTGGTCAGGCCGGGAGTCCGGACCGCGGTCGACGCGATCCTGGCGCCGCCGAGGGAAACGGGCGACCTGACTCCGGTGAGGTGCGCGCACGCGGTGTCGGGGCAGCGGGTCGCGGCGGGTTCCGGTTGCGCCTGTTCAGTCCTGCCCGGTCGCGGCCAGGGCGTCGCGCACCTGGCCGCCGACGATCTGGCGCACGGCCGTTCCGGGAAGGCACGGGTACTCCGCCCAGTGCGTGACCTGCTCCTCCGTGTCGCCGCCGTGGGGCTTGCGCAGCACCCAGTCCGAGTCGACGAAGACGTCCCTGATCTCCTCACCCGTGCTCTCGTCGGGGTGGGTACGGCGAAAGTGCATCGGAAGGACCAGCCAGAACTCCTCCCCGTCCGGATAGCGGCCGGTCACGGCTCCCAGCACGGCGGCGCCGTCGTGCGGAAGGCCCTCCTCGACGCTGACCCAGTCCACCTCGGCCTTCCTCGCCATGCGCGACCTCTCCCCCTCGGTGTCCGGAAGACGGCGAACGCCCCCACGCTACTCATGGGGGCGGGGCACGCGATACCGACGTCGTCCCCGGGACCGCCGCACCGGGCGGCCTCAGGCGCTCAACCTGCGCAGGTGCGCGAGCGTGGCCTCGGTGACGGGGCGCTCCACGCCGAGTTCGGTCAGGTAGTCCGCCGCCGCCTCCATCTCGTGCACGCGCCGTCCGGCGTGCTGACGGGTGCCCTCCACTAGCCGGCCCACCAGATCCCGGCCGTTCTCGCCCAGCTCGGCGGCGATCTGGTCGCGGATCTCCTCCTCCGCTCCGGCGGCGCCCGCGGCGTCGAGCGACTCAATGATCAGCGCGGCCAGCCCTTTCATGAACACGCTGCGCAGCAGCTTTCTGGCCGCGGCGTCACCGGCCTCGCGGGAGACCGCGCGGACGGGCGTGCCCAGGGACGACAGCCGCGCGGTGAAGGCCTCCGCTCCGTTTCCGGCCGCGAGCAGCGGTGTGCGGCTGCCCGCCCGCGGGACGGGGGCCATGACCGCGACGTCGGCGAAGGGCACCCCGAAGTCGGCGGCCAGCGCGCCGATCGCGCCCTTCTCGCCCGGGGAGAGGGTGTTCAGGTCCGCGTAGACGGCCGTGTCGGGCAACAGGGGCAGCACCCGCGCGGCGACCTCCCCCGCGGCGGAGGGGCCGACGAGGCTGATGACGACCTCCGCACCGGCGAGTGCGTCCTCCAGTTCGGAGCGCTGCACGATGGGCGTGTCGGACAACGAGACGAAGGGGTCGTGGCCCTGGACCCGGGCCCCGGCCCGCGCCAGCCCCTCGCCGATGAGCCGGCCCGCCTCGCCCAGGCCGACCATTGTGATGACGGTCATCTCGTCCTCCGGTAACGAAGCCATCTTGGCGTCAACAACATTGTTTACAATAATGCATACCAAGTTGAGCGAAAGGAAGACCATGACCCAGGAGGCAGTGGGCCAGGGGACGCGCCAGGGCGTCAGCGACGCCGAGCGCGTGACGTCACAGCTTCGACAGGCCATCGTCGCCGGCGAGTTCGCGCCCCGGCAGCGGCTCGTGGAAACGGACCTCATCGAGATGTTCGACGCCAGCCGGGGCGCGGTGCGCGCGGCCCTGGCGACGCTCACGGTGGAGGGCCTGGTGGAGAGGGTCCGCAACCGCGGCGCCCGGGTGCGCGCCGTGGATCTGGATGAGGCACTGGAGATCGTCGAGGTGCGCGCGGCCCTGGAGTCGCTGTGCGCGGCCCGAGCCGCCGAGCGCATCGACGAGGCCGGCGTGGCGAGGCTGCGCGCCCTCGGCGAGGTGATGCGCGAGGCCGTGGAGGCGGGCGACGGCGAGGCCTACTCGCAGGCCAACCGCGATCTGCACCAGGAGGTGATGGACATCAGCGGCGCCAAGGTAGCGCCCGACGTCGTCATGCGCCTACGCGCCCAGAACGTCAGGTACCGCATCCGGCTGGCCATGCAGCCCAACCGTCCGGCCACGTCGCTGCCCGAGCACCTGGAGATCGTGGAGGCTGTCTGCGCGAAGGATCCGGACCGTGCCGCGGAGGCCATGCGGGCGCATCTGAACAGCGTTCACCAGGCCACGCGGGACTACTTCGCCGAGCGGGGGTGAGCGCCTGCCCCGGGGGCACCGGCTCTGACCAGATGTTACGTGGGTATTGACTGTCGTCACCAAGATCGTTAACAATGTCGCTGACCAGTTTGTTTGCAAAGGGGCGGCATGTTGCATCATCAAGAACCCAGCGCACACGCCCGCGAGCTCGTCCGGGGCGCCTACGACATCCACGTCCACATCGCCCCCGATGTGATGAAGCGCAGGGTGAGTGACCTCGAACTCGCCCCGCGCTTCCAACAGCTCGGCATGGCGGGCTTCGTACTCAAGTCCCACTACACGCCCACGGCCGAACGGGCCGAGGTGGTCCGCGCCGTCCACCCGGGCGTCGACGTGCTCGGCGCCATCACACTCAACGCCTCCGTGGGCGGGCTCAACCCTGTCGCGGTCGAGATCGCGGCACGCGGCGGCGCCCAGTTCGTCTGGCTGCCGACCGTGGACAGCGACAACCAGCGCAGCTGTCTGGAGGAGACCCCCGACGGGGCCACACCCCCCATGTGGGCCCGCATCCAGCAGGACCTGCGGGACGCGGGGATCGTCAGCCCCGCCGTCGACGTGCTCGACGGGGACGGGGAGGTCACGGCCGCGACCCGCCAGGTCATCGACGTCATCGCCAAGCACGACATGACGCTGGCCACCGGGCACCTGCACGGGGACGAGTCCGCGAAGGTGGTCGCGCTCGCCCGCGAACGCGGAGTCCGGCGCATCGTCGTCACCCACCCCGAGTTCACCTCGCAGCGCATCCCCGCGGAGAACCAGAGGGCGCTCGCCGACCACGGCGCCTACCTGGAGCGCTGTCTGACCACCCCCCTGACCGGCAAGGTGTCCTGGCAGGTGTGGCTGGACAACATCCGGTCGGCGGGTCCCGCGTCCTCCGTCATCAGCTCCGACCTGGGCCAGCCCTTCAACCCCCCGGTGGAGGACGGCCTGGCGCTGGCCGCCGACGTCCTCCTCGACAACGGCTTCACCGATCAGGAGGTGCGCCTGATGGTGGTGCACAACTCGCGTCGGCTCGCGGGCGCGGACCCGCTCCCCGACGCACCGTCTGCCCACCGCGCGGAGGAGGCGGTCTCCCCGTGAGCGTCGTCCTGGAGGTCGAGCACCTCACCAAGGAGTTCCAGCGCGACGACGTCGCCACGGTGGCCCTGCGCGACTTCAACCTCACCATCGAGGAGGGCACCTTCGTCACCATCCTCGGCCGCTCCGGCTGCGGCAAGTCCACCATGCTGAACCTGCTCTCCGGGCTGTCCAAGCCGACCGCGGGGCGGGTGCTGCACCGGGGCAGCCCGCACACCGGCCCCACCCCCGACATCGGCTACCTCACCCAGACCGACACGCTCATGCCGTGGCGGAGCGTGCAGCGCAACGTCGAGATGCCCATGGAGATCACCGGCACCGCCAGGGCCGAGCGCGAGGCCAAGGCCCGCGAGCTCATCGCCACGGTCGGCCTGGCCGACTTCGCCGACAGCTACCCGCGCGAGCTCTCCGGCGGCATGCGCCGCCGCGCCAGCCTGGCCCGCATGCTGGCCAACGGCGCCGAGACCATCCTGATGGACGAGCCCTTCGGCGCCCTGGACGCGCAGCTGCGCTCCGAGCTCCAGCGGGAGCTGCTGCGCCTGTGGGCCACGACCGGGCACACCATCGTGTTCGTCACCCACGACATCGAGGAGGCCCTGCTGCTCGGCGACCGCGTCGTCGTGCTGGGCCCGCTGGGCACCGTCCTGCTGGACCAGGAGGTGGACATCGACCGACCGCGCGACCCCGACGAGACCAAGGTGCTGCCGCGGTTCGTGGAACTGCACACCACACTGGCCTCCGCGCTGAAGAAGGGAGCCCGGCGATGACCACCGGATCGGTTTCCGGCACCCGCCCCAACGACGGCCTGAGCGCGAGCGGCCCCGTCAAGGAGGCCCGCCGACGCAGCTGGTGGCACCGCAACGGCCGCACCACCCTCGTGTGGGGGCTGCGGGCGGGCGCGCTCCTGGTCTTCCTCCTGCTCTGGCAGGTGGCAGGCGGAGCGGTCGCCAACCCCATGTTCGTCTCCAGCCCGGTCGCCGTGGGGGAACAGCTGCGCGACTGGGTCCTGGACGGCACCCTGGGCACGCACACCTGGATCACCATCCAGGAGGTGCTGCTCGGCTACGTCATCGGCGCCGCCGCGGGCGCCCTCGCCGGGTTCGCGCTCGCCTCGGTCCGCCTCGTCTACGACGTGTTCGAGCCGTTCATGATGGCGCTGTACTCGATCCCGAAGGTGGCCCTCGCCCCGCTGTTCATCGTGTGGTTCGGCATCGGGATCGACATGAAGGTCATCCTGGCGGCCGTGAGCGTGTTCTTCCTGGTGTTCCTCAACACCGCCGCCGGCGTCCGCGACGTCGACCGCGGCCTCATCGACGCCGTCCGGCTGATGGGCGGCTCCAACAGGGACATCGCGCTCAAGGTGGTGCTGCCGGGCTCCATGTCCGGCCTGATGACCGGCCTGAAGGTCTCCATCCCGTACGCGCTCATCGGCGCGGTCATCGGTGAACTCGTCGCCTCCAACCGCGGTCTGGGCTACCTCATCAACGACGCCGCCGCGCAGTTCAACACGGCGGGCGTGTTCGCCGCGGTCGTGGTGCTGACCGCGCTGGCCATGGTCCTCAACGCCCTCGTGGGCGTCCTGGCCTCCCGTGCCAACCGCTGGAAGCCGCTCGACGCCGAGTAGGGCCCCGAACGAACGCCGTGCGGTGCATCCCCTGAGGCCGAGGACGCTCCGCGGCCACCCACCACTCAACCGAGAGCCACACACCATGAAACTCAGCACGCACCTCAAGAGGGCGGCCGCGGTCGCGGCGACCCTGAGCCTCGTCGCGACCGCGGGCTGCGCCGGCGGCGCGGCCGACTCCGACCCGGACGTCCTCAACGTGGGCCAGATCAGCGACTCCGTCGCGTTCTTCCCCCTCTACGTCGCCGAGCAGCAGGGCTACTTCGACGACGAGGGCGTCGAACTCGGCGAGCGCCCCCGCCTGGGCACCGGCGCCAAGCTCGCGGCGGCCCTCACCTCAGGTTCCATCGACGTCGCCGCTGGGGTCCTCACGGACGCGTTCAACCTGGCGGAGAACAACCCGGACACGCAGGTCACCGGCTCCCTCGTCACCGAGTACTACGTGGACGTCGTGACGGCCCCGGACTTCGACGGACCGGCGGCCGACGCGCCCCTGGAGGAGAGGATCCGGGCCCTGGAGGGCAGGAACATCGGCATCACCGGCCCGGGGTCGGGCACCGAGGCGCTGCTCGTCTACCTGTTCGAGCAGGTGGGTCTCGACGCCAAGACCGACGCCACCCTGGTGAACCTGGGCGCGGTCCCCTCGTCGGCCATCGGCGCCCTGTCCGGAGGGCAGGTGGACGCCCTGGCCTTCTTCCAGCCGACCGGCCAGATGGCCGAGGCGGAGGAGGCCGGCGAGATCTACATCTCCCCCCAGCGCGGCGACATCCCCGACCTGTCCGGCGCCCTGCACGGCACGCTGTTCAGCACCGGCACGGTGATCGAGCGCAAGGGCGAGCAGATCGACGCCTTCAACCGGGCCGTCGACCGGGCCCTGGATTTCATCGCGACCGACCGGGAAGGGAGCGCGGAGCTGCTCGCGGCCTATCTGGAGGGCACCGACCCCGAAGCGGTGGAGTCCCTCACCACGATCCTCCCGCAGGAGTTCGCCGACTCGACCCTGGTCACGGAGGACGCCTTCGACGTCGCGGTGGACTTCCACCAGGAGTCCCAGCTGGTCGAAGAGGCGCCCGACTACGACTCCCTCGTCTGGTCCGGGGTCCAGGAGTAGCACGACACGGGGCGGACCCCGCCGCCCGGCGCCGCGACGGCGGCGCGCGGCCCGCCCCGACGACCACCACTCCGCGCCGAGCACGCCGGGCTCCGCGCACGACCGCACGAGGACGAGGATGACACGTTCGAAGACACCGCCAGCAGAGGAAGGGCGCGCGGACGAGCACGCGCGGTCGGCACCGGCGGCGACCGGCCCGGCCGCCGCGCACCGGGCCCACGCGCCGCAACGGGCGCACGGCCCGCGCTCCGGGACGCGGGTCCACGGGCACCAGCTGGCGATCCCCTCGGTCCTGATGCGCGGAGGCACCTCCCGCGGACCGTTCTTCGCCCGCGCGGACCTGCCCGCCGACGACGAGGCCCTCGCCCGGGTGCTGCGGGCCGCGCTCGGCTCTCCCCACCCGTTGCAGGTCGACGGCCTGGGCGGCGGGCATCCGCTCACCTCCAAGGCGGGCATCGTCGGCCCGAGCGCGGAGCCCGGCGTCGACCTCGACTTCCGCTTCGCCCAGCTGCGACCCGACGACGACTCCGTGGACATGGACGCCAACTGCGGCAACCTGCTGGCCGCGGTCGTTCCCTTCGCCGTCGAGACCGGAATGATCGTGCCCGTCGCGGACACCACCACCGCACGAGTGCGCACCCTCAACACCGGGGCGGTCGCGGAGATCTCGGTGCGCACACCACGCGACCGCGACGGCGTGCGCGGCGTCGAGTACGCCGGGGACACCCGCATCGACGGCGCCCCCGGCTCCTCCTCGCCGGTGACGATCGGTTTCCTCGACACCGCCGGATCGGTCGCCGGTTCCCTGCTGCCGACGCGGAAGCGCCGCGACACGGTGGAGGTCCCCGGCATGGGGCCGGTCGAGGTCACCTGCATCGACAACGGGCAGCCCCTCGTCATCGTCTCCGCCTCCGCGCTCGGCGCCACCGGGCGGGAGAGCCCCGCCGAGCTCGCCGCGGACTCCGCGCTGCGCGAGCGGGTCGAGGCGCTGCGGCTGGCCGCCGGAACGCTCATGGGCCTCGGCGACGTCTCGGCCCGCAACTACCCGAAGATGACGCTGGTCTCGCCGCCGCGCGACGGGGGCGCCCTGGCCACGCGCAGCTTCATCCCCCGTGTCGTCCACGAGTCGATCGGGGTGCTGGCCGCCGTCACCGCCGCCACCGCCTGCGTGCTCCCGGGAACGGTCGCGCACGAGCTGGCGGACCTGCCGGTCGCGCACGGCGCCGAGGCCGCCCTGTCCATCGAGCATCCGAGCGGGGCCTTCGAGGTGCGGCTCGGCTGGGAGCCCGGCGACCCCGCCCGCATCACCCGTTCCGCCCTCGTGCGCACCGCACGCGCGCTCATGGCCGGAGACCTCCGCGTCCCCCTGAACGCCTGGAACCCGAAGGAAGAACTCTGATGATCATCGACTGCCACGGACACTTCACCACCGCGCCCGCCGCCCTGGGCCAGTGGCGCCAGACCCAGATCGCGGCGCTCGACGGCGGCCCCGAGCCCGGTGAGCTGCGCATCGGCGACGACGAGCTGCGCGAGGCGATCGAGGGCAACCAGCTCGCCCTCATGGACCAACGCGGGATCGACCTGACCGTGTTCTCCCCGCGGGCCTCCTTCATGGCCCACCACGTCGGGGACTCGACCACCTCCTCCCGGTGGGCCAGGATCTGCAACGACCTCATCGCCCGCGTGGCCGAACTCTTCCCGGAGCGCTTCGCCCCCGCCGCCATGCTCCCGCAGTCCCCGGGCGCGGACCCGGCCGGCTGCCTGCCCGAGCTGCGCCGCGCCGTGGAGGAGCTCGGCGCGGTGGCGATCAACCTCAACCCGGACCCCTCGGGCGGGGCCTGGGACTCCCCGCCGCTCACCGACCGCTCTTGGTATCCCGTCTACGAGGCGATGTGCGAGTACGACATCCCCGCGATGGTGCACGTGTCCACGAGCGTCAACCCCGCCTTCCACACCACCGGGGCGCACTACCTCAACGCCGACACCACGGCCTTCATGCAGCTCGTCCAGGGCGACCTCTTCGCCGACTTCCCTGACCTGCGCCTCGTCATCCCCCACGGAGGCGGGGCAGCGCCCTACCACTGGGGGCGCTTCCGCGGTCTCGCGATGGCGCTCGGCAGACCCGAACTGGAGAAGCACGTGCTCGGCAACGTGTACTTCGACACCTGCGTGTACCACCAGCCGGGCATCGACCTGCTGCTCGACGTCGTGCCGCACGAGAACGTCCTGTTCGCCTCGGAGATGATCGGCGCCGTCCGCGACATCGACCCGCGCACGGGACACCACTTCGACGACACCGGCCGCTACCTCCTCGGCGCGGACCTGCCCGAGGCCGCACGCGAGGCGATCCTGGAGGGCAACGCCCGCCGGGTGTACCCGCGGCTCGACGCCAGGCTGAGGGAGCAGGGCCGCTGAGGACCGCCCCGGACCCATCCACCCACCCACGAGGGAGAGTCATGACCGAGCTCGGAGTCGTCCACCGTTCCATCGAGCGCGCCGCGCCGGAGACCGTCGAGGCGCTGTCCCGCTTCGGGGTCGCCACCGTGCACGAGGCGCAGGGCCGCACGGGCCTGCTGCGGCCCTACGTCCGGCCGGTCTACCCGCGGGCCAGACTGTGCGGGACCGCCGTCACCGTGCTGCTCCAGCCCGGCGACAACTGGATGTTCCACGTCGTCGCCGAACAGATCCGGCCCGGCGACGTCGTCGTGGCCGGTTGCACGACGGAGTCCGAGGACGGGTTCTTCGGCGAACTGCTGGCCACCTCGTTCCGGGCACGGGGCGCGGCGGGCCTGGTCATCGACGGCGGCTGCCGGGACGCCGCCGAACTCGCCGAGATGGACTTCCCCGTCTTCAGCCGTGCGATCAACGCCAAGGGCACCGTGAAGGCGACGCTGGGCTCGGTCAACGTGCCCGTCACCGTGGCCAACGCCCTGATCCACCCGGGCGACGTCGTCGTCGCCGACGCCGACGGCGTCGTCGTGGTGCCCCGCGACCGCGCCGCTGGGGTCGCCGAGGCCGCACGGCTGCGCGAGGAGAACGAGGAGGCCAAGCGCGCCCGGTTCCAGAACGGCGAGCTGGGCCTGGACATCTACGGCATGCGCGAGAAGCTGACGACGGCCGGTCTGCGCTACATCGACTGACCGGTCGGCGCGTCCCCTCACGCGGGAGGGTCGGGAGCAACGGCATCCACAGCCCGGTGGATGCCGTTCGCGTAGGGGCAGGACCGCAATCGCCCCGGCCGGGTGCCCACGGGCGCCGACGCGGTCGCCCCGGCAGCGGCGCCAGCGCACGCCCCCGGCGGGGTCGGCCCCTCAGGCCGGGTCCTTCTCCTGTGAGCCCGCCGCCTTGGGGCGGGTCTCGATCTCGCGCAGGGTGACCTGGAGGTGGTCCTCCATCGCCGCCACCGCGCGGGCGGGGTCACCGCTCAGCACCGCCTCCAGGACCTCCTCGTGCTCGGTCGCGGAGACCGCGGGGTCCTCGGCCGTGGCCAGGAAGCGGCGGTGGCTCTGCTCGCGGCTGTCGGCCAGTGACCGTTCGAGCGCGTCCAGGATCTGGGTGAGGCTCCGGTTGCCGGAGGCCGCGATCAGGGCCTGGTGGAAGGCGAAGTCGGTGCGCACGCGGTTGGGCACGTCCAGGGGGGCGGCGCGCATGTCGGCGATGGCCTGACGGGCCCGGGCGATGTCCTCACGGGTCTGCTCCTCCTCCGGCCCGGCGATGCGCTGCGCGGCCAGCCGGGCGCCGTGCACCTCCAGCGCCTTGCGGATCTCGGTGAACTCCATCAGCGCCCGGCGGTCGCGCAGCACCGACAGGGCCACGAAGTTCTCCACCGGCAGGGCGTTGGGCGAGGCGATGACCGCGGGCTTGCCCTGGCGCCGGTGCACCAGGCCCTTGGCCTCCAGGGTGCTCAGGGCCTCACGCAGCACGACCCGGCTCACCCCGAAGCGTTCGGCGAGTTCCTTCTCCGAGGGCAGCTGGGTGCCCGGCTGCGCGTCGGGGCCCACGCACAGCTCCTCGACGAAGGCGACGACCTGCGAGGTCAGCGAGTTCGGGCGGGCGTGCCGCTGCTGGGACCGGCCCGTGAGCCCTTCGCCCTGGGTCCCCGGCGACGCTGATCCCATCGTGTACGCCTCGTCCTTCACTGGAGGGTTGTGCCGACTCCTCAGCGTACAGACGCCGGGGCCCGCGGGCGGACCCGTGTCCACCCATTGACTACTTAGCAGCTTGTACTACAAGATGACCGAACCGGCACGCGCTCCGCGTCGTCTCGACCGCGAAGCCGTGCCGCGAGCACGCGTGCGAGCGGCGGGTCCTACCACGGACGGCCGCCGACCGCACCGACACGAGCGCGGGCGCCGCCCGCGCGCACGGGCCGCGACGGCGGGCGCGGCGGGCCGGAACCATCCGCCGCCGCGTTCGCGCGAGCGCGCCCAGGAACCGACCGGGGGGCAACGGTGGACAGGTCAGACAGGGAAATCTGCATGAGCGCGTGGGAGGGGCCGGAGAACGTCCACGGCGCGGTCGCCCCTCCGGTGTTCCAGACCAGTATCTTCACCAAACCCTCGTTCGAGGCGTTCATCGAGGAACAGGAAAAGGAACACGAGAGGTACGTCTACAGCCGCGGCGCCAATCCCACGGTGGCCTTCCTGGAGGAAAGGCTGGCCCTTCTGGAGCGCGGCGAGGCGTGTAAGTGCTTCGGGTCCGGAATGGGGGCCATCAGCGCCGTTCTGATGAGCCTGCTGCGCGGCGGCGACCACGTTCTCTTCGTCAACAGCACCTACGGCCCGGCCCTGGAACTGGCCGAGCACCTGCGCGGCTTCGGCATCGACCACACCGTGCTCCCCGACGGCACGTCCGACATCGAGGAGCACCTGCGGGAGAACACGGCGCTCGTCTACGTCGAGAGCCCCGGGACCATGCGGATGAAGGTCCTGGACCTGGCCGAGATCACCCGCACCGCCCGGGCCAGGGGAATCTGGACCGCGATGGACAACACCTGGTCCACGCCGCTCTTCCAGAAGCCGATCCTGGCCGGAGTGGACATCGTCATCCACTCGTGCACCAAGTACATCGGCGGCCACAGCGACGTCCTGGGCGGGGCGGTGATCGGCCCGGCCTCCTTCGTGCGCGACCTCTTCTACACGGGGTTCCAGCTCCTGGGCTCGGTCATGTCGGCCGTCGAGGCGTCGATGGTGCTGCGCGGACTGCGGACGCTGCCGATCAGGATGGCCGAGCACGAGCGCAGCGCCGTGCGGGTGATCGACTACCTCGCGACCCGGCCCGAGGTGGCGGCGATCCACCACCCCCACCACGACCACCGGCCCGACGACCCCGTGATCAGGAACCAGTTCAGCGGTTTCTCCGGACTGCTCAGTTTCGACCTGAAGGACGGTTCCTTCGAAAAGGTCGCGGCTTTCATCAACCGTTTGTCGCTGTTTCGGATCGGCGCGAGCTGGGGCGGCTACGAAAGCCTCGTCACCGCCCCCGTCAGGCCCGGAAACGAGGAGGCGATGCGGGATAAGGGATTCTCCCCCGGAATGATCCGCCTCTCCGTGGGCCTGGAGGGGGCCGACAACCAGATCGAGGATCTCGAAAGGGCCTTCACCGCACTGTAGAAGACCGGAAAGCGGTCATCACCGAGAGGAAAGAAGATGACTAACCCCCCGGACGAACACGTTCGCCGACCCAGTGTGGCGGTGGCGTGCGTCCCCGTGGTCATCACCGTCGCCGTTCTCGTCGGCGGCATCGGCGTCCTGAAGTACCCCGCGGAGCTCATGCTCATCTTCGCGGGGGTGGTGTTCGCCCTCTTCGCGCTCTGGCACGGCGTGCGCTGGGAGGACGTGCTGACGAACATGGGCGAGAAGCTCAAGCGCGCCCTGCCCGCGGTCCTGATCCTGCTCAGCATCGGCATGCTCATCGGCTCGTGGATGATCGCCGGGACGATCCCCCTCATGGTCTACTACGGCCTGGAGCTCATCAACCCCTCCTACCTGTACGTGCTGTCCTTCGTGGCCACCGCGCTCGTCGCCACCTTCACCGGCACGTCCTGGGGCGCCGGCGGAACGATCGGCGTCGCCCTGATCGGGGTGGCCCAGACGATGGACGTGTCGCTGGCGATCACGGCGGGCGCGGTCGTGTCCGGCGCCTACTTCGGGGACAAGCTCTCGCCCCTGTCGGACACGACCAACATGAGCTCGCTCGCGGCGGGCGCCAACCTGTACGAGCACATCCGGCACATGCTCTACACGGCCCTGCCCTCGTCGGTGGTGGCCGTCGTCGTCTTCCTCGTCGCGGGCACCACCATCACCACCTCGTCCGCCAGCCTGGGCGGTATCGACGAGGTCGTCACCGAGCTGGACGGGCTGTTCGCCCTCAACCCGCTGCTGCTGATCCCGGCGCTGGTCGTGCTCGCCGGGTCGGTCATGAGGAAGCCGCCGCTGGTCGTGCTGTTCGCGTCGTCCATGACGGCGCTACTGCTCGCCCTGCTGCTCCAGGGGGCGAACGTGGGCGACATGTTCGCCGCGGTCGTCTCCGGGTTCACGACCGACATGCTGCCGCGGGGGGACGGGGTCTCCGAGGTCCTGGCCGAGCTGCTGAACCGGGGCGGGCTGTACTCGATGTACAACTCGGCGTTCTTCGTCTTCTGCGCCTTCTTCTTCGCCTCGGCGCTGGAGAAGTCGAACGTGCTGCGGGTCCTGCTGGAGGGGCTGATCCAGAAACTGCGGTCCACGGGCAGCCTCATCCTCACCACCCTGCTCTCCGGCTTCACGATCATCAACGGCACCTCCAACGCCCTGGTGACGTTCTTCCTGGTCAAGGACGTCTACGGCGACGCCTACCGGGCCAGGAACCTGCACCCGGTCAACCTGTCGCGCAGCATGGAGGACTCGGTCACGATCACCGAGGTGCTGATGCCCTGGACGGTGTCGGGCGTCTTCTTCGCCACGACCCTGGGCGTGGCCAACTTCGAGTTCCTGCCGTGGGCGGTGTTCAACTGGAGCGGCTTCCTGTTCTCCGCCCTGATCGCCTTCCTGGCGCCGCTGACCCGCGGCTTCGGCATCCGCCGCCTCGAACCGGAGCAGGAGCGCTCCACGGCGTGAGCCCCGCCCCCGGCGGTCATGGGAAAGGGGGAGCGGAGCACGTGCTCCGCTCCCCCTTTCCCGAGGAGGCGATCCGGCCGGTGGCCGCGCGGCGGCGGGGTACTCCCGCGAGGCCTACGGGGCTTCGACGACGTCCTCGGGACGCAGGGTCTGCAACTCCGCCATCCCGGGGTCCTCCCCCGCCAGGGCCGCCGCCTCGATCCGCCTCGCCTGACGGATCACGCTCTCCTCGAACAGCTTGCGGACCTCGCGCCCGTTGCCGTCCCCGAACACCCCGGCCCGCTCGGCCACCAACGCGCCCAGCGCCCCACGCGTCTCCTCGGGCACCAGGAAGTCGTTGCCCTCGGCCATCCCGACGAAGATCCGCACCAGATCGTCAGCGGCGTAGGGGGCGAACTCCACCGTCCGGGAGAACCGCGACTCCAGACCCGGGTTGGTCGCCATGAACGCGCGCATCTCCCCGGTGTAACCGGCGGCGATCACCACCACCTCGTCGCGGTGGTCCTCCATCAGCTTCAGGAGCGTGTCGATGGCCTCCTGGCCGAAGTCGTGACCGCTACCGCCCGGCCGGGCGAGCGCGTACGCCTCGTCGACGAACAGCACACCGCCGCGCGCCCGGTCGAACACCTCGCGCGTGCGCTGGGCGGTGTGGCCCACGTACGAGCCCACCAGGTCCGCCCGGCTGGCCTCCACCACCTGCCCCTGGGCGAGCACCCCCAGGGCGGCCAGCAGCTCCCCGTAGACACGCGCGACCGTGGTCTTGCCCGTTCCCGGAGGCCCGGCGAAGACCAGGTGCCGGGAGGGCAGCGGGGCCTCCAGCCCGGCCGCCTGCCGTCGGCGTCCGGCCGAGATCAGGTTCGTCAGGTCGGCCACCTCCCGCTTCACCGCCGCCAGGCCCACCATGGCGTCCAGTCGCCGCATCAGTTCCTCGACCTGCCCGGCGTCCCTGGGCCCCTCCGCGACCCTGGCGGAGAGCCCGCCGTCCACGACCCCGGCGAGGTCCTCGGGCAGGATCAGCGACAGGTCCTCCGCCGAACCGAAGTCCCCGTCGACGATCCGGGTGGCCTGGGTCTGGACGGTCTCCTCGAACACGCGGCGCGCCTCGCGACCGTTGCCGAAGGTCTCGTCGCGCTTCTGTGCCTGGAAGTGCCGGGTGACCAGCTCCCGCACACCCTCCCCCAGCGTGTAGCCCTGCTTGTGCGCCACCCCCGTGAAGATCGTGGTGAGCTGCTCGGGCGAGTAGTTCTCGAAATCGATGGTGCGGGCGACCCGCGACCGCAGCCCGGGGTTGGCGTCGAGGAAGCCGCGCATCTCGCTGGAGTACCCGGCGAAGACGATGACGACCTCCTCGCGCAGGTCCTCCATGAGCTTGATGAGGGTGTCGATGGCCTCCTGGCCGAAGTCGGAGCCGCTGCCGAACGTGCGGGACAGGGCGTAGGCCTCGTCGACGAACAGGACGCCGCCCCGGGCCCGCTCGACCACCTCGGTGACCTTGGCGCTGGTGCCGCCCAGGTGCTCGGCCACGAGGTCGGGGCGGGCGGCCTCCACGAACTGGCCGCTGCCCAGCACACCCAGGGAGCGCAGGATCCGCCCGTAGAGCCGGGCCACGGTCGTCTTGCCGGTTCCGGGCGGCCCGGAGAAGACCAGGTGGCGGCTGACGTTGAGCTCGGGCAGTCCCGCCGCCACACGTTTGACGTTGACCTGCTGGAAGTTGACGAGGGCGCGAACCTCCTTCTTCACCCCGTCCAGGCCCACCATGGAGTCCAGTTCGGCCAGCAGTTCCTCCAGCGGCTGGGCCTCCCCCTCGGGTGCGTCCGGCGCGGCCGCGCCGCCGCCGTCGGCCGTGGCCCGCGCCCTGACCCTGTCACCGCCCTTGTTCCCGGTGATCTCGGTGTCCTCGGCCTGCACGGTCGCGGTGTCGGCGGCGTCCACCCCCTCACCGGCGTTGCCGGAGACCGTGCACCCCACCAGGCGTACCCGGCTGGTGTCGTACACGGCCAGCCCGGAACCGTCCCCGTCACGGACCTCGGTGTCCTCCAACGTGACCACGGCCCCGTTCTCCACGCCGACTCCGGCCGACGCACACCCGCTCACCGTCGACGAGCGCAGGACCAGCCGCGACTCACCTCCCACGTAGGCACCGTGTAGGGCGCAGTCCGAGATCCGGGCGTCGTCGACCTCGACCTCGGACCCGTCCTTGACGGTCAGCGCGTTGAGCCTGCTGTTGGTGATCGCCATTCCGCGCACCGTGACCGTGCTGTCCTCGGTGACGAGGAGACCGCCCCTGACGTCATCCCCGCTCAGGTCGGTCAGGCTTCCCCGCGCGTCGACGATGTGCGTCATCGTCGACGACTGCGAGGCACGCAACCCGGTGACCTCGAACCGCCCCTTCTGCGCGGCGAACACGCTCCGCCTCTCCAGTGCCTCCGGCGTGCTCTCACGCAGTTCGACGTCCGAGAGCGTCGTCCGGCACTCCTCGACGTAGACCCCGTTCCCACCGACACGGGACAGGGACAGCCTCTCGCCGCTGACTCTGGCCTCCTTTCCGTAGAGGCCTGTCAGGGCGGCGTCCTCGACGACCAGGTCGCGGACGGTCAACGCGCCCCCGGTGGTCGCCAGGGCGCTGGCCCTGGCGTTGGTGATACGGCCGTGGGTGATGGTCATCTCGGAGTCGTCCCAGGCGTACACGGAGTCGCCGCCGGCGCGGCCGCCGTCCACTCTGAGGTGGTCGAACTCCGCCCTGGAGCGCCCGGTCACCCGTACCGGCCAGCCCCGGTCCCCGATGACCGTCAGGTTGGTGAACTTCGGAGCCGCCCCGTCCCGTACGTGGACCGCCTGGGTCTCCTCCCCGCCGCAGTCGGTCAGGACGCAGTCGGTGACCGCGGGCGAGGCCTTGGAGATGTACAGGGTGTGCCACGTGTCGTGGCCCCCGCTGAAGGTGGTCCCGCGGATCTCGGGGGAGTCGGGACCCTCGACGATGAGCACGGCGTCGGTGAAACGGCAGCCGTCCACCTTCCCCGTGGAGTCGTCCACGCTCACGCCGCCGCCCTCGAACCCGCAGTTGGTGAACTCGGCTTCGGCGTTCTTCACGTTCACTCGCGTACTCGCGGAGAAGACGCAGTCGACGGCCTTGAGGGAGGCCTTCGGGTGCACGTACACGGGCGGATACTCGGCCGAGGCGTTGCGCACGTGCACACCGTGCAGTTCCAGCCGCCCCTTGTGCACGTTGAACACGTTCGTGTCGCCCACCGAGACCGTCACGGTGCCGGGACCGTGGAGGGGCACCACGATGACGTGCTGGTTCACGCCGAGCACCCGGGATTCCGCGTAGTGGCCCGGTTCGACGTGCAGGTACAGGTCACAGCCCGCGTACATCGGGGCCCGCAGCGCCGCGTCCAGGCTGGAGAAGGCGTAGGGGTCGGTCTGCGAGATTCGGACCGTGTACATCCATCGGCTCCCGGGAGTAGGGCACGGCGGGGCGAACCGTGCGGAGGATACGCGGTACGTACCGTATCGGCCGGATGCGTCACGCACCGCCGACCGCGCTCCCGTGCCCGGGACCGGCCGCCTTCGGCCACGCCGGAGCCGCGTCGGGGCGAAGGCCCCTGGAGCTGCCCCGGAAGGGGGACGGTACCCTCGTCGAGCCAGTCGAACTCCACCTCGTGGGGCAGGGAACCCGGTGCGAATCCGGGACTGACGCGCAGCGGTGAGGGTGACGGGCGGGCACGCCCCGGGGACGCGCTTCCCCGGGACAGCCACTGGAGCGCACGCTCCGGGAAGGCGCTCCGCACCGGTCGATCCCGAGTCCGAAGACCTGCTGGCGCTGGCGGTGACGGGCCGCCAGGTCAACCGCGGACCCCGCGAACGGGTCCCTGACCCGAAGGACGCGCATGTCCCCGATGGGTTCCCCAATCCCATCCTCCACCGTCCGCTCCCGGCGCGACCGCTGCCCGGGCGCCCTGCGGCCCTGGCCCGCCGATGACGGGCTGCTGGTCCGGCTCCGGCTCGTCGGCGGCAGGCTCCCCGCCCGCTCGCTGCGCGCCCTGGCCGCCGTGGCCCAGGAGTACGGCGACGGCCGGATCCACGTCACCGGGCGGGCCAACGTGCAGCTGCGCGCCCTGCCCGGGAGCGACGGGCGGCTGACTCCCGAGGTGCTCCGGGCCCTGGAGGGAACCGGCCTGCTGCCCTCGCCCGCCCACGAACTGGTCCGCAACGTCATGGTCTCCCCGTGCACGGGACTGGCGGGCGGGAAGGCCGACCTGCGCCCCGTGGCCGCCGCGCTGGACGCGCTGCTGTGCGCCGAACCGCACCGCGCAGCCCTTCCCGGCCGCTTCCTCTTCGCCCTGGACGACGGAAGCGGCGACCTGCTGGAGCGCTCCTGCGACCTGGGGCTCGTCGCCCTCGACGCGCACACCGCCCAGCTCAGGGTCGGGGAGCGCTGGGGCCCGCTGACGCCGCTGGACGAGGCCGCGGACTCACTCGTCCACCTCGCCGACCGGTTCCTGGAACGGCGCGGCGACGGCCCCGCAGCGCCCTGGCACGTCGCCGAACTCGCCTCGCCCCTGACCGACCCGGCGCCGCCGGACCCGAGGCTGCCCGACCCCGCGCCGCCGCTGCCGCACGGCTCGCTGCCCGGGATCGGACGGCACGTCCCCGTGCCCGACGACGGCCTGGACCGGGTCGCCGCCGACGCACTCGCCGCCGAAGCGCTCGACGCCCGATCCGGAGAACTCGTCGTCACGCCGTGGCGCGCCGTTCTCGTCCCCAGGAAGCACGGTCCCGGACAGCCCGGTCACGTCCCCGGGGAGGCGCGGTGACCTCCCCCAGACGCCCGAACCGGCACTACGAGTACGTCGACGACGGGCCCGCGATCTACACCGACTCCTTCGCCACCATCCGGCGCGAGGCCCGGCTCGACCACCTGCCCGCCAACGCCGAACGGCTCGCCGTGCGGATGATCCACGGCACCGGCCAGGTCGACCTCGCCGACGACCTCGTCGTCCACCCCGACCTGGTCCCCTCGGCGCGCGCCGCCCTCCGGGCCGGTGCGCCGATCCTGTGCGACGCGCGCATGGTGGCCTCCGGCGTGACCGCGAGCCGCCTGCCCAGCGACAACGAGGTGCTCTGCCTCCTGGGCGACGAGCGGGTCCCCGCCCTGGCCCTGGAGTGGGGCACCACCCGCACCGCGGCCGCGGTGTCCCTGTGGGAGCCGCTGCTCGACGGCGCCGTGGTCGCCGTCGGCAACGCGCCCACCGCCCTGTTCCACCTGCTGGAGATGCTGGTCGACGGCGCTCCGCGCCCGGCCGCCATCGTCGGCTGCCCGGTCGGCTTCGTCGGCGCCGCCGAGTCCAAGCAGGCGCTGACCGAACTCCGCGACCGACACGGCGTCGACGTCCCCTACGTGACCGCGCGCGGTCGCCGCGGGGGTTCGGCGATGACCTCCTCAGCCCTCAACGCACTCGCCAAGGAGGAAGAGTGACCGGCCGTTTCCACGGCGTCGGCGTCGGCCCCGGCGACCCCGAGCTGATCACCCTCAAGGCGGCCAGGCTCATCGCCGCGGCCGACGTCGTCGCCTACCACGCGGGGGTGGGCAAGGAGTCCAACGCCCGCCGCGTCGCCGACGCCCTGATCCCGGACTCCGTGGTCGAGGAACAGCTGACCTACCCGGTGACCACCGGCGCGACCGACCACCCGGGCGGTTACGCGGGCGCGCTGGCCGACTTCTACGAGGAGTCCGCCGCGCGGCTGGCCGCCCACCTGGACGCCGGACGCGACGTCGTCCTGCTCTCCGAGGGGGATCCGCTGTTCTACGGGTCGTACATGTACATGCACGACCGGCTGTCCGAGCGCTACCCCACCGAGATCGTGCCGGGGATCCCGGCGTTCGCCGCCGCCACGGCCGCCGCGGCCGCCCCGCTGGCCCGGCAGACCGACGTGCTCACCGTGCTGCCCGGCACCCTGCCCGAACCGGAGCTGGCCCGCCGCCTGGCCGACACCGACGCGGCCGTGGTCATGAAGCTGGGCCGGACCTTCCCGGCCGTGCGCCGCGCCCTGGCCGCGGCCGGGCGGCTGGAGCACGCGGTGTACGTGGAGCGGGCCTCGATGGGCGGGGAGCGGCGGCTGCCGGTCGCCGAGGTCGACCCGGCGACGGTGCCCTACTTCTCCCTGGTGCTGGTCACCGGGGACAGCCGCAACGGCCGGCGTTCCCGCGAGGTCGGCGCGGCTGCGCGGACGGGGGCTGCCCAGGCGGCCCAGGCGGCGCAGACGGCGGGTCCCGCCGGACCGGCGGCCGAACTGCTGGTCGTGGGTCTGGGCCCCGGCCCCGAACGCTGGCTCACCCCCGAGGCCCGCGCCGCGCTGGCCGAGGTGGACCACGTGGTGGGCTACGGCCCCTACGTCGACCGGGTCCCGCAGCGCCCCGGGCTCACCCGGCACGCCTCCGGCAACACCGTCGAACTCCAGCGCGCCCGGTTCGCCCTCGACCTGGCCGGGCGCGGCGAACGCGTCGCCGTGGTCTCGGGCGGGGACGCCGGTGTCTTCGGCATGGCCACCGCCGTGTTCGAGGCGGCCGAGGACCCCGCCTACCGGGACGTGCCCGTCCGGGTGCTGCCGGGGGTCAGCGCCGTCCAGGCGGTCGCGGCCCGCGCGGGCGCCCCCGTGGGCGGCGACTTCGCGGTGATGAGCCTGTCGGACCGCCTCAAACCGTGGGAGGTGGTCGAGCGGCGGTTGCGCGCCGTCGCCGAGGCCGACCTGGCGCTGGCCGTCTACAACCCCGCATCCCGGTCCCGAACCGAGCAGGTCGTGACCGCGCGCCGGATCCTGCTGGAGCACCGCAAACCCGACACCGTGGTCGTCGTCGGCCGCGACGTGGGCCGCGACGGCGAGTCCCTGACGGTGACCACCCTGGCCGAACTCGACCCGGCCGCCGTCGACATGCGCTGCCTGCTCATCGTCGGCGCCTCGGGGACCCGGGTCACCGAGACGGGCCGCGTGTGGACCCCGCGGTGGGTGAGGCCGTGACCGTGCACTTCGTGGGCGCGGGGCCCGGCGCCGCCGACCTGCTGACCGTCCGCGCCACGCGGATGCTCGCCGGGGCCGACGCGGTGCTCTACCCCGGCACCTACCTGGACCCGCAGGTCCTGACCCACTGCGCGCCCGGCGCCGAACTGGTGGACACCCAGGGCCTGGACCTGGACCGCATCACCGACCACCTGGTCTCCGCGCACGCCGCGGGCCGCGACGTCGTACGGCTCACCTCCGGTGACCCGTCGCTGTACTCGGCGCTGGCCGAACAGACCCGCAGGCTCGACGCGCACGGCGTTCCGTGGGACGTCACGCCCGGGGTGCCCGCGTACGCGGCCGCCTCGGCGCTGGCGGGGCGGGAACTGACCGTGCCGCTGGTGGCCCAGTCGGTGGTGCTGACCCGGACGCGGGCCCGTTCGACCGCCATGCCCGACACCGAGTCGCTGTCCGCGTTCGCGGCGACCCGGGCCACGCTGGTGCTGCACCTGGCGATCCGGCGGGTGCGCGAGCTGATGGCCGAGATCGAACCCGAGTACGGCGGCGACTGCCCGGTGGTCGTCGTGTACCGGGCCAGCCAGCCGGGCGAGGCGGTGCTGCGCGGCACGGTCTCCACCGTCGCCGACGCGGTGGAGGAGGCCGGGTTCCGGCAGGCGGCGGTGATCCTGGTGGGGCGGGCGCTCGATCCCGGGGCGGGTGGTGAGTCCTACCTCTACGACCCGGCCCGTCCCCGGGTCAGCGATCCGCCGCCAGGCACCACTGGGTGACCGTGCGGGCGGGCGTCCAGCCGGTGAACGCGCCGATGGGCCCGGTGGTCTCGACGGCGACACGGGTCAGCTCACCACCGTGGCGCCGGTGAAGGGCGGTCGGGCCGGGCCGCCCTCGCCCGGGTCGTCAGTGTCAGCGGACGAACCGCTTGAGTGCTTCGGTGTCCAACGTGACGTCGGCTCCGGGGATCTGGACGGCTTCACCGTAAGGATGGGTGCTTCGGTCCAGGTACTGGCCGCGGACGGGTCGGCTGTGGACCACGACGGCGTTGGCGTCCCGGTCCACCAACAGGTAGACGCCGATACCGGTCGCCGCGTAGGCGACGGGCTTCTCAACACGGACGCGGGCATGGGTGTCGGCGTCCCAGGAGGTGACCTCGACGACGGCCAGGACACCCTCCGAATCGGCCCATTCCCCCGCCTGGTCGAAGTGACCGATCGGAGCGAGGATGCCGTCGGGGCGGGCGCGTCCGTTGCGGTAGGTGTCGACCTTGATTCCCAGTCCGCTGGTGATGAGGTCCAGGTCAGGGCGGTGAGCGATGAACTCACGCATCAGCCACGCGAGGATCCCCGCGTGTGCTCCGTCGGTCACCTTGTGGACCCAGACCTTCCCGTTGAACATCTCCATACGAACACGGTCGGCCTCAAACGCCTGTCCGGCGAGGTGCTCGAACAGCTCCGGACTCATCGGAAGCGCTGGTGTTTCGGGTGGCGGGTGGTGTTCTACGACGGTCATGAAGCCCCCTGAGTGATGTCCGTGGTGGTGAGCGACGACGCGGACACGGCTTCTGGCCAGAGTAACGCCGAGGAAGGACGGAAGGTATGGCCGAAGCGGAAATCTGAGGAGCCGAAGTCCCACAGGGCACCGAGGAGCGGACCGCACTGTCCCCACGACGCGCCACAGCCGCCCCAGCCGGGAGCGGCTGGCTCCGTTCGAGGCCCGGAGTCACTCTGGTCGTTGCCGGGCAGACATGACCAGGCACCACTGGGTGACCGTGCGGGCGGGCGTCCAGCCGGTGAACGCGCCGATGGGCCCGGTGGTCTCGACGGCGACACGGGTCAGCTCGCCACCGTGGCGCCGGTGGGCGTCGGCGAGCAGGCGCTCGGTCTCCAGCGTCACCCCGTGCACCACGATTCTCCCTCCCGACCGCAGTGCCCCCAGGCAGGCGTCGAGGACGCCCGGCCGGGTCGCGCCGCCGCCGACGAACACCGCGTCGGGCGCGGGCAGCCCGGCCAGCGCGTCCGGCGCGCGCCCGGTGACCACGTCCAGTCCGGGAACGCCGAGGCGGCCCGCGTTGCGGCCGATCCGCGCGGCCCGTTCGGCGTGGGCCTCCACCGCCGTGGCGGTGCAGGAGGGGTGGGCGCGCATCCACTCGATGCCGACCGATCCCGCGCCCGCGCCCACGTCCCACAGGTGCTGGCCCGGCGAGGGCGCCAGTCGGGCCAGCGCCGAGGCGCGCAGGTCCCGCTTGGTGAGCTGCCCGTCGTGTTCGAAGGCGTCGTCGGGCAGGCCCGCGACCAGGCCGTACCCGGGCGGGCCGAGGAGTTCCAGGGCCAGCACGTGCAGCGCGGGCACCGCGCCGGGAGGGTCCGCGAGCCAGTGGTCGGCGGTGGTCTCCAGGCGCGACTCGGAGTCCGCGCCCAGGTCGCCGAGCACGGTCATCCGGCTGGCGCCGTAGCCCGCGCCGACCAGCAGGGCGGCGACCGCCGCGGGAGTGCCGCCGTCCGAGGAGAGCACCAGGACGCGGTGGCCGGGGGCGAGCTGGCGCAGCAGCAGGCGGGGGTCGCGGCCGACCAGGCCCACCACCGCGCAGCGTTCCGCGGGCCAGCCCATGCGGGCGCGGGCCAGGGCGACCGAGGAGACGGCGGGCTCCACCCGTACGGCGTCCGCGCCCAGCAGGTCGATCAGGGTGGTGGCGACGCCGGACACCAGGGGGTCTCCGGAGGCCAGCGCCACGGTGGACGCGCCGTCAGGTGCGGCACTGTCGGGGGAGGCGCTGCCGGGGGAGGCGCAGCCGAGGGAGGCCAGCAGTGGCGGCAGGTTCTCGCGCAGGGGTGAGGGCCAGGCCCGGCGGCGCTGTCCGGGCCGGTCGGGGAGCATCGCCAGGTGCCTGCGGCCGCCCAGCACCGTGTCGGCGGACAGGACGAGCGTGCGCAGCCGCTCGGGCAGGCCGGGCCAGCCGTCGGCGCCGACGCCGACGACGGTGATCCCGGGTTCGAGGGGAGGGGGAGCGTCATCCTTCATTCCCCGGACGCTATCGTGGCGGCAGGCATGAGGTGCCCCAACGGCCCAGCCATCGGAAACGGTGGGGACGGCCGACGGGGAGAATCTGGGAAGCCCGGTGAGACTCCGGCACAGGCCCGCTGCGGTGAACCGAGCCTTCCGTCCAGGAAAGACCCGGCAAGTCCGAAGACCGGCCTCGCGCCCGTCCCTTACCGATGGCGACATGAGCGGGAGCCTCTACATGCCATTGCGGTCACCGCACTACCCCTTTTCCGCGATCGTCGGCTGCGACGCCGAGGAACTCGACGACCTGGGCCTGTCCCTCGTCCTCACCAGCGTCTCCCCGGAGATCGGCGGCGTCCTGGTGCGCGGCGAGAAGGGCACCGCCAAGTCCACCGCCGTCCGGGCCCTGGCCTCCCTCCTGCCGCCCGTCGACGTCTACCAGGGCGACCGGTTCTCCGTGGACCCCGCCGACCCGGCGCAGCACTCCCCCGACGGGCCCTTCGGGTCCGGCGCGGCCGTGGAGAGCCGCCCGGTGCGCCTGGTCGAACTGCCCGTCGGCGCCACCGAGGACCGCGTCCTGGGCTCCCTGCACCTGGAGCAGGCGCTCACCCACGGCAAGGTCGCCTACGAACCCGGCCTGCTGGCCCGGGCCCACCGCGGCATCCTCTACGTCGACGAGGTCAACCTGCTCCACGACCACCTGGTCGACCTGCTCCTGGACGCCGCCGCGACCGGTCAGGTGACCGTGGAGCGCGACGGGTTCTCCGTGGAGCACGCGGCCCGGTTCCTGCTCATCGGCACCATGAACCCCGAGGAGGGCGAGCTGCGCCCGCAGCTCCTGGACCGCTTCGGGCTCACCGTCGAGGTCGCCGCGCCGTCCGACCCCGCGGCCCGCGCCGAGGTGGTGCGCAGGCGCATGTCCCACGACGCCGACCCCGCCGCCTTCGCCGACCGCTACCACGAGGCCGAGAAGGCCCTGGCCGAGCGCATCGCGGCGGCCCGGGAGGCGCTCGGGCGGGTACGGCTGTCCAACGCGGCGCTGCTGAAGATCGCGGAGGTGTGCGCGGCCTACGACGTGGACGGCCTGCGCGCCGACATCGTCACCGCGCGCACGGCGATGGCACACGCGGCCTGGGCGGGCCGGACCTCGGTCACCCGGGCCGACATCCGCCGCGCCGCCACGCTCGCCCTGCCGCACCGGCGTCGACGCAACCCCTTCGACGCGCCGGGGCTCGACGAGGAACTCCTGGACCGGATCCTGGGCGACGAGGAACCGCCGCCCGACCCCCCGCAGCCGCCGGGCCCGGAAGGCAACGACGACCCCGACTGCTCCGACGCCCCGCCGGAACCACAAGACCCGCAGGGCCCCGCCAGCGACAGCGATCCCTCCGACAACGCCAGTCCCCCGGGCGACGCCGGGGACGCCGAGACCTCCGGAGAACAGCCCGACCAGGAGTGCTCCCCCGCCTCCGCCGAGCACGCGCCCGACGGTTCCGAGGGCGACTCCCCCGGGTCCCGTCCCTCCGGCGCCTCCCCGGCCACGGCCAGCGCCGCCGCCCCCTACCGGACCCGGCTGCTCACGGTGCGGGGCTCCGGCGAGGGCGCCGACGGCAGGCGCAGCCGGGCCCTCGGCACGCGGGGCCGACGGATCGGCGCCGCCGCGCCCGGCGGGGGTACGGGCAGTGCGGTCCACCTGGTCGAGACCGTGCGGGCCGCGGCGCTGCGGCCCCGGGGCGGCGGCCGACTGCGGTTGCACCCCCGCGACCTGCGCGTCGCGGTCCGCGAGGGCCAGGAGACCAACCTGGTCCTGTTCTGCGTGGACGCGTCCGGCTCCATGGCGGCGCGCAGGCGCATGACCGAGGTCAAGACCGCGATCCTGTCCCTGCTCCTGGACGCCTACCGGCGTCGCGACAAGGTCGGCCTGGTCACCTTCCGGGGACGCGAGGCCGAACTCACGCTGCCGCCGACCCGTTCGGTGGACGTGGCCGCGGCCCGCCTCGACGACCTGCCCGCCGGAGGGCGTACCCCGCTCGCCGAGGGCCTGGAGGAGGCGTCCCGCGTCCTGCGGCGCGAGCGGCTGCGGGATCCGCGGCTGCGCCCGCTCCTGGTCGTGGTCACCGACGGCCGGGCCACCGGTGGCAAGGGCGCCGTCGGCCGCGCGATGGCCGCCGCCGACCACGTCGCCGGACTGGGCGTCACCACCGTCGTGGTGGACGGCGAGTCCGGGCCGCTGCGCCTGGGCCTGGCCGCCTCCCTGGCCGCCCGCCTGGGCGCCGACCACATGCCCGTCAACGAGGTCAGCGCGGACGCGCTGGGCACCGCCGTACGAGAGAGGGCCGCCTGATGCCCAAGGGACAGCCGCTCGTCGTCCCCGACGACGGGCTCACCACGCGCCAGCGCCGCAACCAGCCCCTGTTCGCCGTGCACACCGGTGACGGCAAGGGCAAGTCGACCGCCGCGTTCGGCCTCGCGCTGCGCGGCTGGAACCAGGGCTGGCGGATCGGGGTGTTCCAGTTCGTCAAGTCGGCGAAGTGGCGCATCGGCGAGCAGACCGTGCTGGAACGCCTGGGCGAACTGCACGAGCAGACCGGTGAGGGAGGCCCGGTCGAGTGGCACAAGATGGGTTCGGGCTGGTCGTGGAGCCGTCGCAAGGGCGACGCCGAGGACCACGCGGCGGACGCCGCCGAGGGTTGGGCGGAGATTCGGCGGCGGCTGGCCGACCAGACGCACGACCTGCTCATCCTCGACGAGTTCACCTACCCGCTGAACTGGGGCTGGGTCGACGTCGAGGACGTCCTGGCCGCCCTGCGGGACCGCCCCGGCCGCCAGCACGTGGTGATCACCGGCCGCCGCGCCGACCCCCGGCTGCTGGAGGCCGCCGACCTGGTCACCGAGATGACGAAGGTCAAGCACCCCATGGACGCCGGACGCAAGGGCCAGCGGGGCATCGAGTGGTGACGTCCCCGGGTGCCTCGGAAGGTTCGCGAAGCCGGACGGCGGGGCCTGCGGGGGCCAGCGGGGAGTGCGCGAGAGCCGGAGAGACGGGGCCCCCGGCACCCGCCGGGAGGTGCGGGGGAGGCTGGAGAACGGGGTCCCCGGAGCCCGCCGGACCGACGCCGCCCCGACCGACGGCACTGCCCCAACCGACGGCACTGCCCCGGCTGATGATCGCCGCCCCCATGACCGGGCAGGGCAAGACCACGGTCGCGACCGGGCTGATGGCGGCGCTGCGCGACGCCGGGCACGCGGTGAGCGGCCACAAGGTGGGCCCCGACTACATCGATCCCGGCTACCACGCCCTGGCCACCGGGCGCCCCGGCCGCAACCTCGACCCCCACCTGGTCGGCGAGGACCGGGTGGCGCCGCTGCTGCTGCACGGGGCGCGCGGCGCGGACGTCGCCGTCATCGAGGGGGTGATGGGCCTGCACGACGGGCGGCTGGGCACCGACGGGTTCGCCTCGTCCGCGCACGTCGCGGCCCTGACGCGGACACCGGTGGTGCTGGTGGTGGACGTGTCTCGAATGTCGCGTTCGGTGGGCGCGCTGGTGGCGGGGATGGCCGCCTACGACCCGGCCGTCGAGGTGGTCGGGGTGATCCTCAACCAGGCGGGTTCGGCGCGCAACGTCGCCGAGATCACCCGGGCCACGCGCCTGCCCGTCCTGGGCGTGGTCCACCGCGACGAGCGGCTCGCCAGCCCGTCCCGGCACCTGGGGCTGGTCCCGGCGTCGGAGCGGGCGGAGTCGGCGCGCGTGGTCGAACGGCTCGGGGAACACGTCGCGCGCCAGGTGGACCTGGACGCGCTGCTCGCGGTGGCCCGCTCCGCGCCCGCCCTGGACGCCCGCCCGTGGGATCCGGCGCGGACAGAGGGACTCCCCGCGTCGCGGCGGCCGGTGGTCGCCGCGGCGGACGGCAGGGCCTTCACCTTCCGCTACGCCGAGACCGAGGAACTGCTCACCGCCGCCGGGTGCGAGGTCGTCGCCTTCGATCCGCTGAGCGACCCCGCGCTGCCCCCGGGCACCCGGGGCGTCTACCTCGGCGGCGGCTTCCCCGAGGTCTACGCCGGTCAGCTCGCCGCCAACCGCGGCCTGCTGACCCAGCTGCGCGAGGCGGTGCGGGACGGGGTGCCGACCGTCGCCGAGTGCGCGGGCCTGCTCTACCTCGCCGAGTCGCTCGACGGCGAACCCATGGCCGGGGCCGTCCCCGCGCACGCCCGGATGACGGGGCGGCTCACCCTGCGCTACCCCGAGGCGGTCTCACCCGGGGACACCCTGCTGACCCGGGCCGGGGAGCGGGTCACCGGACACGAGTTCCACCGCACCGGTCTGACCCCCGGCGCCTGCGGCGACCGACCGGCGTGGGAGATCGAGGGCGCGCCGGAGGGCTTCGCCTCGCCGACGCTGCACGCCTCCTACCTGCACGTCCACTGGGCCGGGCACCCCCGGCTCGCCGCCCGCTTCGCGGACGCCGCACGCGCCGCCGCCTGACCGGGCACCGTGGACAGCGGCATCGGGCCGAGCAACGCCTGCGACGGTCCTCTTACCGAGGCCTGTCAGGGGTGCCTTCCTTCCCGGTGGCGGTGGTCTGTCGGGTGGACCCCGCCGCGAGGAAGGCCAGCAGAAGCGCCGCACAGACCACCAGAATCGCCTGCTGGATACCGTAGAGCCCTCCGAGCAGCCCCAGCAACGGCGGACCCCCGAGGAAGGCCGCGTATCCCAACGAACTGATCACGGACACCCTCGCCGCGGCTCTCGCGGGATCGTCCGCCGCCGCCGCGATGCCGACCGGGAATCCCATCGCGGCCCCCAACCCCCACAGAAGCGCTCCCACGAGAGCCCACACGACCGCGTTGCCGAAAACCATGACGAGTACGCCGCAGAGGGCCAGCCCGACCGATACGCGAAGGACGCTGGCGCGGCCGAAACGGGCCACGAGGGCACCTCCGGTGAGACGCCCCGCCGTCATCGCCGCCACGAAGGCGGCGAACGCCAGGGCTCCCGTGTGCTCGGCAGCGCCATAACCGTCGACCAGGACGTACGCGATCCATTCGTTGGCCGTGCCTTCGGTGAAGGCGAATCCCAGGACGCATATTCCGATGAGAAGGGTTCGCCGCTCACGCCAGGAGGCCAACAGCACGCCCCCGGGCGCGCGCGTGACATCGCCTGTGTCAGGCGTATCCGCGCCTTGGGTGACCCGCCTGAGCAGAAGGGCCATCAGCACCAGCAGGCCCGCCATGCCCAGGTTCTGACTCGGCAGAGGCACCGACACGCTCGACAGGAACGCACCGAGAAGGGCCCCGAACACGGTTCCCAGACTGAGCGCGGCGTGAAGTCGCGGCAACAGGTCCTCGCTGCCGATGAGGTGTGCCGTACGTGAGCCGACGACGTTCATGCTGACTTCCCACAGCCCCATTCCCAACCCGACGAAAAAGAGTGCGGCCGCCGCGACAGGCCACGAGGCGATTCCCAGGCCGAGGGCGAGCAGTAACAGTCCTGCCGCCGCGAGGGAGACACCGGCGGTGATTCCCCGGCTCCCGCCGAGGCGTTGGACCAGGAGGCCTGCCGCGGGGAGCCCGGACACGGCCCCGGCGGACAGCCATAACAGGAGCAGGCCGAGTTCCGCCGTGGACAGACCCAGCTCCGCTCCCAGGGCTGGCACGCGACTCACAAGCGCCGCGTACATCACTCCGTTCGCCGCGAAAGCGCCATAGACAGCCGCCTTGCTGCTGCTTACAGTCGTGCCGGGCATCGCGGTCTCTCGTGTATGGGCACGATGGCGCCGATTAACGGGGTTCGCGCAATTCTTCGCCCGCCGACGCGCCCGGCCACCCCATGCACATCACCGGCGCGGCGGCGTATTCGCAAAGGAATCGCCCATCCAGTCAGCGAAATTCAATTTCCGCATGTACTTGTCGTACATTGACCTCCGGTCACGTTACACGCTCCGATGTGGCGCCGGAAGGGGGGTTTACAGGGCCGACTTCAACCGAACGCGCGTCGGGTGCGCACCAGACGGAACAGGCGCTGTCACCTCGGACGACGGCGGTTATCGGAATCGATCCGGAACTGCCTTCGCCGCCTTTCGGCCACACCGTGCGCGACTGCGAACCCATCGCCTGTCGTTGCCCGGTTCTGACGGGTGTGGTCGGGGGGGCTGGTGTCGGGCGAGCGGGCCTGGCGACTGCCCTCCCGGCAGCCGGGGGAGCCGGCACGCGGCCGAGCCACCGGTCCGCCGGGGCGCCCTCAGCCCCACGCGGTCCGGGCGGCCCTCATCGCGGGCGACACGTAGCCGGTGCCGATGCGGACACCGCCGAGCCACTCGGTCAACCGCGCCGCCTCCTCCCCCAGGGCCCGCCGCGTCGCGGTCGAGACGGATTCGAGCAGGTGCACCCGGACCGCGCCCGAGTCGTCCTGCACCCACGCCCCGACCACGCGGCCGTCCGCCCAGGCCGTCGTGCCCGCGTTGCCGCGGTTGTCGAAGAGCTGCTCGCGGTGCGGGCCCAGGTAGAAGTCCCGGCCGCGCCAGCCCATGACGGTCGGGTCGAGCACCGGCAGCAGCGCGACCCACGCGCCCGGGTCGGCCACCTCACCGAGGTCGTCGGGCAGGAGCCAACCGGTGGCGCCGCCGTCGAGGGAGACCCTGACGGCGCCGAGTTCGGCCAGCGCCGTGCGCACGACCGTCTTCGTCGACCCCAGCCACCAGACGATGTCGTCCTCGGTCCCCGGACCGAAACTGTGCAGCCAGAGGCGGACGAGTTCCCGGTAGCCCTCTGCGGTGCCCCACGGGGCGGGAACGCCGTCGAGCCAGTGCCCGGTCAGGGTCCACCGCGGCTGCGAGACCGCGAAGCGGCCGGTGTTGGCACCGCGCACGATGTCGGCGGCGGCGCCGAGGAGGGTGAGCACCCGCGGCGCCGACCACACCTCACCCGCCGACCCCGCGACCCTGACGTCGATCCTGGGCACCGCCCGGCGCACGTCGGCGGCCACCAGGCCCTCCGGCGCTTCGGCGAGCAGGGCCAGGACCTCGGTCCCGGCCTGGTCGAGCCAGGCGTCGCCGTCGTCGGTGATCCCCGCCCCGACCAGGTCCTTGCGCATGCGGGCGCGCTCCGTGGCGGCGACGCGCGCGGAGGCGCTCGGCCACACGGCGGGCAGCAGTTCGCGCGGGAACACGAAGAGTGTGCGCCGCATCGCCAGCTGCTTCACCAGGCTCCGGTCCCCGTAGAGCGCCCTGTCGAGGTCCGCCACGGTCAGCGAGGGCACGCGCGCCCGGCACGACAGGTAGACCGTGGCCGGTTCGGTGGCGTGCAGCGCGGTCATCGCCCGCGTGGCCGCCTCCGGGGAGTCCGCGTGGAAACCCGGGGCCAGGGCGTGCCGAACGCCGATGCGGGCGCGCCTCTCGTCGTCACTCACGTGGTGCATCGGCTCATCGTGCCACACCGTCCGGACATTTCGATACGCATAAGTTCCGGAACTATTCCGTTCCTGAACTGCTATGTTCCTGAACTACGCTGTTCCGGAACAGGTGTGCAACGTCCTGACCAGCGCTGAGACGAGGAGACGACCGCCATGACGCGAGACAGCGACACCCGTGAGCCCGCCGCGCCCGGCGACGGACCCGCACGGCCCGGCCGCAAACGCGACCGCTCCCGTGACGGCGACATCCTCGACGCGGCCCTGGAGGTCCTGGCCGACGTCGGGTTCGCCCGGCTGACGATGGACGCCGTCGCCGCCCGGGCCGGGGCGGGGAAGGCCACGCTCTACCGCCGCTGGGCCTCCAAGACGGAACTGGTCGTCGACGCGGTGGCGCGCATGAAACGCGACCAGGTCGACGTCGAGCGCCTGCCCGACACCGGCGACCTCCGGGAGGACCTGCTCGGCCTGTTCAGACCCCAGTCGGTCCAGGAGGGCGAGCGCAGGCTGCGGATCATGGCGGGGCTGGCCTCGATGCTCGTCCAGGACCAGGCGTCCGCCAACGCCGTCAGCGCCGCGATCGTCCAGCCCTGGGCCGAGGCCCACCGCGTTCTCATACGGCGCGCCGTCGAGCGCGGTGAGGCCTCGGCGACGGCCGACGTCGACACCCTCTCCCAGGTCGTCGCGTCGATGGCCGCCTACCGGGCGCTCGTCCAGCGCAGGCCCTTCGAACGGGACTTCCTCGTGGCGCTGGTCGACGGCGTCCTGATGCCCGCGCTGCGCGGTCCGCGGGCCGAGGTTCCCCCGACGGAGCCGGAACGCACGTCCTGACACCGTTCCAGAGCTGTCGTGGGGGTGCCCCGGTTTTTCGACCGGAGCACCCCCACGGTCAGTCCTGGCCCGGAGCGAGCAGACAGGCGACCAGTGCGGCGGTCTGGAGCGCGGATGTCCCGGGTTCGGTCTCGTCGTCGGCGCTCAGCGCCCACTCAGCACTGCGGTCCTCGCGCAGGTCGAGTTCGAGGGTGAAGCCGGTGTCCGGGTGGCTCACGTCGAGGTGTCCGTGATCGGTGTCGGAAGCGGTCACGTCCAACCCGCTGGCGCTGACGAGGGCGGCGACGGTGTCGACGTAACGGTCGAACTGGTCCTCGGAGAGCAGTTCGGGGGTCTCGGCGTCGATGGAGGTGTCGACGCCGTTCCACTCCTTCGGGACAATGGGTGCTGGGAGTGCGTGGACTTCGGTCATCAGGGTCCCCTCTCCTGTGTGGGCACTGTCCGGAGCGTCAACGAGGGCCTAATCTCACCTGACCGCTCCGGGCAGTGGTCTGTTCGGAGCAGGCCAGAGGCACCCTCACACCCCTGTCGCTCCGCGTGAGCTTTGCTCACTTGCTGCAATGGTGAGTGATGCCTAAGATGGTGTCAAGCAATCTCACAAATTTGGCACCAGGAGTCCGAATGGCGCGCAAGCGCAAGGCAACCCTGCGGTCCCAGTGGCTGGGCAAGCTCCTGAAGGAACTCCGCTTGGAAAACGAGATGACGCTCAAGGAGGTCGGCGAGCACATACGGCGTGACTTCAGCACGTTGAGCCGGATCGAAGCCGGGACTCAGCCCATTCCCCAGTCCGAACTGGTCTCGCTGATGGACTTGTACGGGGTGGAGGGGCAGCACCAGCGTGAAGCGCTGGTGCAGTTGGGCGCGGAGCAGACCAGGACCGGCTGGTGGGACAAGTATGCCCGCGACGCGACGGACTGGTTTATCGACTACGTGTGGCTGGAGAACCGCGCACGCCGCATCGAAGCCTTCGACAGCACCCCCATCAACGGCCTGCTCCAGACATCCGAGTACGCCGAGGCTCTCATGCGTGCGGTGAACCCCACAGACTCCGCTTCACGGATCGAACGGGGTGTTGAGCTGCGCATGACCCGTCAGCGCATCCTGGAGGGCGACGATCCCACCGAGTTGCATGTCGTCATGGACGAGGGGGTACTCAGACGGATCGTCGGGAGCAGGGATGTGATGCGGGCCCAGCTTCGTCACCTGTTGGAACGGGCCGAGGAGTCCCACATCGAGGTACGGGTTATCCCCTTCGACTATGGCGCCCTCGCGAGCCCCGATGGTCAGTTCGTCCTCATTAGAATGGATGACCCCTTCCCGGTCATCGGTTACTTGGAGTGCCCGGCGGGAGGGCTCTACCTGGAATCCTCAGAGGCGGACCAACTAGCGTCCCGATACGATCGGCTGCGCGCGGCGAGCCTGAGCCCAAAAAAGTCCGCCGATCTGATCGCGTCAATGGAGAAGGAGCTGCGATGAGGAACAACGAATCCGTCGTATCCAACTGGCGGATCAGCAGCTACAGCGCGAACGGCGGCAAGAGCTGTGTGGAGGTCGGCTGGACCCACGACGCCGCCGCCGTCCGCGACTCAACCCAGCGCGACCTCGGATACCTCATCTTCGAGTCCCAGGCGTGGACGTCCCTGACAAGCGCCCTCAAGCTATAGGTCTCAGGGCCACCCATCCCCCCAGGGCGGTCACCCAAGCATCTGCTCACCGCCCTCGCCTGGGACGACATGTGTCCTGCGCCAAGCGTTGGCTTAGGATGCGCGCTGGAGGAGCTCATCGTAACGGGTTCCCCTTCCTGAAGGAGGGGGTTTTCGGTCCATGTGGCTGATGGCCTGCCGTTACCAGCATTAGCCAACACATGAGGAGGTGACTCGTTGGCTACGTTTCACACAGGATCGAAGACCCACCAGGCCGTGCTTCCTCAGCGGCCTGCTCTGGAATCCGCGTCAGCAGACAACCCCGGGAACAGGGACGAAACGGGGCGCGAAGGCCACACTCACGTGGCACCCGGTGTGGAACATGTGCGAGGGGAGACCACCAGTGGTTCACCTACTACTGGTGGCGTCACCCTGGACCGCCCGGTCCGGGAGCAGGCCCGTGAGGGCCACCCACCCAACACCACGCCCCGTCAGGGGCACGGGTGCGTGTTCGTCCTGGACGCCCACGGCACACCACTGCAACCCACCCACCCCGCAAGAGCCCGCCAACTCCTCGCGCGTGGCCGGGCGGTCGTGGCCCGGCACACCCCCTTCGTCATCCGCCTCACGGACCGCACCGCCACCGAGTCCCACATCGACGAAGTCGAAATCGGTATCGACCCTGGGTCCAAGCACACCGGTATCGCCGTGTTCACCGCTCAGGCCGGTGAGCGCCGAGGCCGCTACGCTCTCCAGCTCGACCATCGGGGTGGCCAGATCACCAGGAAGCTGCGCCAACGCGCCGTCTACCGACGCGGTAGGCGTTCGCGTAATCTGCGCTACCGGGCTCCCCGGTTCAGCAACCGCACTCGCCCACGCGGGTGGTTGCCCCCCTCGCTCCAACACCGGGTGGACACCACCCTGACCTGGGCGAACCGCCTGGCCCGGTGGGCGCCAGTACGAGCGGTGCACGTGGAGCGAGTCGCCTTCGACACCCACACCCTCAGCGTCGGGCGGCCTTTGGAGGGAGTGGAATACCAGCACGGCACCCTGCACGGCTACGAGGTGCGTGAGTACCTACTCATCAAGTCGGGGCGCACCTGTTCCTACTGCGGTGCCACCGACACCCCGCTCAACATCGACCACATCCACCCCCGTTCCCGGGGCGGCTCGGACCGGGTGTCCAACCTGACTCTGGCCTGCATCGGGTGCAACCAGGCCAAAGGCAACCGGCCGGTGGAGGAGTTCGTGACCAATCCCCGGACGCTCGCCAGGATCACGACCCAAGCCAAGACCCCGCTGCACGACGCCGCCACGGTCAACGCCACCCGCTGGGCGCTGTGGAAAGCCCTGGACGAGCACCTGCCCACCCACATCGGCTCGGGCGGTCGTACCAAGTGGAACCGCACCCGCAACCACCTGTCCAAGTCCCACACCTTGGACGCGTTGGCCGTCGGCAAGGTCGACACCATCACCACGACTGTCTCCACGGTCCTGGTCGTCGGAGCTACGGGACGCGGTACCTACGCCCGCACCCGCGCTGACAGACACGGGTTTGCCCGGTTGCGTCTGCCCCGGCGTAAGGCGTTCTTCGGGTTTCAGACCGGGGACCTGGCCCGGGCGACCGTGCCTTCTGGCAAGCACGCCGGAAGCCACACAGGCCGGGTCGCAGTACGGAGCAGTGGCAGCCATACTCTGCAAACCCCACACGGTCCCGTCAAGACCTCATGGAAGAACCTGCGCCTGCTCCAGCGGGCGGACGGTTACGGCTACACCACACAGAAGGAGGCTGGGGCTTCCTTTCCCGCCTAAAGACGGGAGTATCCGCCGCACACACCAGATGACCGTCGCGGACCATCATCCACCGCCCACTCATCCGCCCATCACTATCCAACAGTTTGAGCCCATCGCCCTGGCTGCCGAGCGCGAAAACGTCAAACTGGAGTACATCAGCGGGAAGATCTGGGCCGAAGGCGTGACCGACGGCAACCACAACAGCCTCCTGGCGTGGCTGTTCCGCCAGTTCGTGGCACACCGGTCCGACCTGGGCCTCACCCAGGGCCAGGGCCTGAAGGTCGACACCTACCGCAACGGACGCGCCCGCCCCGACGGCATTCTGGCGCCGGTCGGCTACTTCGACGGCCAGGGCGAATGGGCCGAGCCCGACGGGGTTCTCGCCGTCGTCGAGGTGACCTCCTGGGACGCCGACACCCACGCCCGCGACCGGGTCGAGAAGCCCGCTGCCTACGCCGCCACCGAAATCCCCGCATACCTGCTGGTCGACCGCGACGTGAACGCCGTGGTGGTGCACTCCCGTCCCGAACACGGTGAGTACCAGGACCGGTCAAGGCACGTCTACGGCGACAGGG
Organism: Nocardiopsis synnemataformans; assembly: GCF_965343085.1. Taxonomy (NCBI): domain Bacteria; kingdom Bacillati; phylum Actinomycetota; class Actinomycetes; order Streptosporangiales; family Nocardiopsidaceae; genus Nocardiopsis; species Nocardiopsis synnemataformans. The sequence goes on from NZ_CBDRFA010000018.1 coordinate 37,683, forward strand.
TCGAGATCCCCGGCACCGGGATCATCCTGGACACCGACGAGCTGAAGATCCGGTTCGCCCACTGACGCGGCCCCCGTGCGCCGGTGGCGACGGCCGTGCCCGTCCGACGGCCTCCCCTCACCCCAGGTCGGCCACCCAGGCGAACGCGGCCGCCACGTCGTGGACGGTGGGCACCCCGGCCGGGCCGGGCGGGCGCCGCACCACCACGACCGGAACGCCCAGCATCCGCGCGGCCTCCATCTTGGGCCAGGTGTAGGCGCCGCCGGAGTCCTTGGTGACCAACACGTCCGCGCGGTGCCCGCCCATCAGGTCCAGTTCACCGTCGAGGGTGTACGGCCCCCTGCTGGTCCTCAGCGACCACGTGTCGGGCAGCGTGAGTTCGGGGACGTCCACCACCCGGGCCAGGACCGCCCGCCGCCCCAGCTCCGGAACGAAGCGGGCGAGTTCCTGGCGGCCCACCGTGAGGAAGGGCCGCTCCCCGAGCGCCGCGGCCCGCTCCGCCGCCTCCTCGTGGGTGGCGGCGTGATGCCAGCCTGGATCGGGGTCCCAGCCCGGCCGCTCCAGCCGCAGCAGGGGGGTAACGTCGGCGCGGCAGGCCGCCGCCGCGTTGGCGCTCATGCCCAGGGCGAAGGGGTGGGTGGCGTCCACCACCGCGTCGTAGGAGGCCAGCGCCGCGCGCAGGCCCGGCACTCCCCCGAAGCCGCCGATCCGGACCTTCCCCACCGGCAGACGGGGCCGGGCCACCCGCCCGGCCAGCGACGTGGTCACGTCGACGCCCGCCTCCACCAGGAGGACGGCCAGCTCACGGGCCTCCGAAGTCCCCCCGAGAAGCAGCAGTCTCACCGGGGCACCTCCGTCCCAGGCCTCCGCGGCGGATGGACCGCGGTCAGGGCACCCGGGGCCAGCGCGGGCAGACCCGCCGGGGCGCCCTCGCGGGCCAGGGCGAGCAGCGCGTCGACGTCCAGGTGCTCCTCCGCCAGGTCGGCGAGCAGGTCCAGGCGCCGCTCCCGGGCGGCGGCGAAGCGCACCCCGGAGGGCTCGCAGCCGAGCGCCTCGGCCAGGAAGGCGGCGCGGAAGGCGTCGCCCTCCAGGCTGCCGTGCCACATGGTGCCGAAGACGTTGCCCGCGCGGGCGCCGCCCAGGAACTCCCGCGCGCCGCCGCCCACCGTGACCCGGCCGTGGTGGATCTCGTAGCCGTGCGCGGGCGCCCCGAGCGCCTCCCCGGACGGCAGGCGCAGGGTCTTGTCGGCGGTGAACTCGGTCCGCGCGTCGAGCAGCCCGAGGCCGTCCGCGCGCGCTCCGGGTTCGGCCTCGACCCCGCCGGGGTCGGTGACGGTGCGGCCGAGCATCTGGAACCCGCCGCAGATCCCGAGCAGCGGCCGACCGCGCCGGACGTGCTCGACGATCGCCCGGTCCAGTCCCCGGGAACGCAACCAGTCCAGGTCGGCCAGGGTGGAGCGGGTGCCGGGCAGGACGACCAGGTCGGCGTCGGCGAGGTCGCGCGGGCCGGAGGCGAAGACGACGTCGAGGCCGGGCTCCAGCCCGAGGGCGTCCACGTCGGTGAAGTTGCTGATCCGGGGCAGGCGCACCACGGCCACCCTCAGCCCCGCTCCCCCGCGCGCCCGGCGGCCCTCCAGGTCCAGGGCGTCCTCGGAGTCCAGCCACAGCCCCGGGTCCCAGGGGAGGGTGCCGTAGACCCGGCGGCCGGTGAGCCGTTCGAGGCCCTCCAGGCCGGGCCGGAGCAGTCCGGGATCCCCGCGGAACTTGTTGACCACGAAGCCCGCGACCAGCGCCTGGTCGGCGGCCTCCAGCAGGCCCACCGTTCCGTACATCGCGGCGAGGACACCGCCCCGGTCGATGTCGCCGACGACCACCACGGGCAGGCCCGCGTGCCGGGCCAGGCCCATGTTGACGTAGTCGCCCGCCCTCAGGTTGATCTCGGCGGGGCTGCCCGCGCCCTCGGCGACGACGACGTCGTGGCGGGCCGCGAGGTCGTCGTAGGCCGCGTGCGCGGCCTCGGCCAGGTGGCGGCGGCCCGCCTCCCAGTCGGCCGAGGAGACGTCCCCTGCGGGGTGGCCGAGCAGGACGACGTGGCTGCGCCGGTCGGTGCCCGGTTTGAGGAGCACGGGGTTCATGGCGGGCTCGGGCACGGCGCGGGCGGCCAGCGCCTGCACCCACTGGGCGCGGCCGATCTCCGCCGGGTGGCCGTCGGGTCCGTGGCAGACCATGGAGTTGTTGGACATGTTCTGCGCCTTGTAGGGGGCGACCCGCGCGCCGCGGCGCGCGAAGGCCCGGCACAGGGCGGTGGTGACCACGCTCTTTCCGGCGTCGGAGGTGGTCCCGGCGACCAGCAGTCCTCCTCCCCCGCGTCCGTGCTCCTCTCCGCGCGGGGACGGACCGCCACCCTCGAACGAGGCCTCCGGCCCGGTTCCACTCATGCCGTCCTCCTCAGCAGCGCGACGTCCATGACCCATCCGGCCCGCTCCCGGGCCCGTGCGCGGGCCGCGGCGATCGCGGGCAGCACCTCACCGACCCGTCCGGCGACCAGCTCCTCGGTGTCGGTGCCCAGGTTGGCACCCCACCAGAGCGTCCAGCCCTCCAGCCCCCCGAAGGCGGGCTCTCCCCCGAGCATGACGACGATGTTGTCCTGCCCCGCCGCCACCGCCTCGCCCAGGCGGCGCGCGGGGGTCACGTGCACCGGACGGCCCACCTCGTGCAGCACGATCCGGTGCCGCGCGGCGAGGAGCTGGGGAGCGCTGACGCCGGGGAGCACGTCGTACTCCACGGCGACGATCCCCCGCGCGGCGACGCGCTCCACGATCCGCAGGGTGGAGTCGTACAGGGACGGGTCGCCCCAGACCAGGAACGCCGCGGTGCCGCCGCGCTCGCCCAGCACCCGCTCGTAGGCGGCGACCCGCGCCTCGTGCCAGGCGGCCACCGCGGCCGCGTAGTCCGCCGGGTCGTCGCGGTCGCGCTCGGGGTCGGGCACCGCGACCAGCGGCACGCCGTGCGCCTCGCAGACGGCCAGGCGCAGGGCCAGCAGCCCGTCGTCCCCGCGTTTGCGGGCGGCCACCGCGTAGTCGCAGCCGCGCAGCGCGTCGGCGACCTCCGGGGTGAGGTGCCGCGGCCCCATGCCGATGCCCAGGATGCGCACCCTCACTCGGACCGGTCCTCCAGGTCTCCCTCGACCTCCAGGTAGACCTCCGTCAGGGCCTCCAGCGTCGCCGGGTCCGGCTCGGCCCACAGCCCGCGCCGGGCGGCCTCGTACAGCCGCTCGACGATGCCGTGCAGCGCCCACGGGTTGGAGCGGCGCAGGAACTCCTGGGTGTCGGCGTCGAGCACGTACTCGGCGGCCAGCTTGTCGTACATCCAGTCGTGGACGACACCGGCCGTGGCGTCGAAACCGAAGAGGTAGTCGACGGTGGCCGCCAGTTCGAAGGCGCCCTTGTAGCCGTGGCGGCGCATGGCCGAGATCCAGCGCGGGTTGACCACCCGGGCCCGGAACACGCGTGCGGTCTCCTCGGCCAGGGTGCGGGTGCGCACCGCGTCGGGCGAGGTGGAGTCGCCGACGTAGGCCTTGGGGTCGGCGCCGGTGAGTGCGCGGACGGTGGCGATCATGCCGCCGTGGTACTGGAAGTAGTCGTCGGAGTCGGCGATGTCGTGCTCGGCGCTGTCGACGTTCTTGGCCGCGACCTTGATCCGGCGGTAGTTGGCGCGCATGTCCTCGGCGGCCGCAACGCCGTCCAGGCCCCGCCCGTAGGCGAAGCCGCCCCAGGCCGTGTACACCTCGGCCAGGTCGCGGTCGTCACGCCAGGTGCCCGACTCCACCACCTGGAGGATGCCCGCGCCGTAGGAACCGGGCGCGGAGCCGAAGACGCGGGTGGTGGCGCGGCGCCGGTCGCCGTGCTCCTCCAGGTCGGCGAGGGTGTGGGCGCGCACGAAGTTGCTCTCCTCGGGCTCGTCCAGGTCGGCGACCAGGTTCACGGCGTCGTCCAGCATGGCGACCACGTGGGGGAACGCGTCGCGGAAGAAGCCGGAGATGCGCACCGTGACGTCCACGCGCGGGCGGCCCAGCTCCTCCAGCGGCACCACGTCGAGCCGCGAGACCCGGCGCGAGGCCTCGTCCCACTCCGGGCGCACGCCCAGCAGCGCCAGCACCTCGGCCACGTCGTCGCCGGAGGTGCGCATCGCCGACGTGCCCCACACCGACAGGCCCACCGACTCGGGGTAGGTCCCGGTCTCCTCCAGGTGGCGGCGCAGCAGGGACTCGGCCATCGCCTGCCCGGTCTGCCAGGCCAGCCGGGAGGGGACGGCTCGGGGGTCGACGGTGTAGAAGTTGCGGCCGGTCGGCAGCACGTTGACCAGGCCGCGCAGCGGGGAGCCGGAGGGGCCCGCCGGAACGAAGCCGCCCGCCAGGGCGTGGACGACGTGGTCGAGTTCGTCGGTGGTGCGGGCCAGGCGGGGCGCCACCTGCGCGGCGGCGAACTCCAGGACGGCGCGCACCCCGGGGTCGTCGTGCAGACCGGACGCGGCGGCCGGGTCCCAGCCCGCGGCCTCCATCCGCTCCACGAGGCCGCGGGCGAGGGCCTCCACCTGGTCGACCTCGGTGGTGGGCGCGTCCTCCTTCAGGCCCAGGGCCGAACGCAGCCCGGGTACCGCCGCGCCGACGCCTCCCCACACCTGGGCGGCGCGCAGGACGGCCAGGACCAGGTTCACCCGGGCCTCGCCCCCGGGCGCCTCGCCGAGCACGTGCAGGCCGTCGCGGATCTGCGCGTCCTTGATCTCGCACAGCCAGCCGTCGACGTGGAGCAGGAAGTCGTCGAACTCCTCGTCGTCGGGCCGCTCCTCCAGGCCGAGGTCGCGGTGCAGCTCCGCCGCGCGCATCAGGGACCAGATCTCTCCCCGGACCGCGGGCAGCTTGGCCGGGTCCATGGCCGCGATGTTGGCGTGCTCGTCGAGCAGCTGCTCCAGGCGGGCGATGTCGCCGTAGGACTCCGCGCGGGCCATCGGCGGGATGAGGTGGTCCACGACCGTGGCGTGGGCGCGGCGCTTGGCCTGGGCGCCCTCGCCCGGGTCGTTGACCAGGAACGGGTAGACGAGCGGCAGGTCGCCGAGCACCGCGTCGGTGGCGCAGGCGGCCGAGAGCGCGGCGTTCTTGCCGGGCAGCCACTCCAGCGAGCCATGCTTGCCCAGGTGGACGACGGCGTGGGCGCCGAAGCCGTGCTCCAGCCAGCGGTAGGCGGCCAGGTAGTGGTGGCTGGGGGGCAGGTCGGGGTCGTGGTAGATGGCGATCGGGTTCTCCCCGAAGCCGCGCGGGGGCTGGACCAGGACGACGACGTTGCCCGCGCGCAGCGCGGCGAGGACCAGCTCGCCCGCGTCGTTGACGTAGAGGCTGCCGGGCGCTGCCCCCCACGCCTCGGTCATCGCCTCCCTCAGCGGGGCGGGCAGGCCCTCGGTCCAGGCGGCGTACTCCTCGGGCGTGATCCGCACCTGGGCGTCGGTCAGCTGCACGGAGGTCAGCCAGTCCTCGTCCTGGCCGCCCGCCGCGATCAGGGCGTGGATCAGCGCGTCCCCGGCCTCGGTGTCGTCGGGCAGGTCCAGGCCGGGCAGGGCACCGGGCTCACCCAGGTCGTAGCCCTCGGCGCGCATCCGGCGCAGCAGGCGCACCAGCGAGCGGGGCGTGTCGAGCCCGACGGCGTTGCCGATGCGGGAGTGCTTGGTGGGGTAGGCGGACAGGACGAGGGCGATGCGCTTGTCGGCGGGGGGCACGTGCCGCAGCCGTGCGTGGGCGACGGCGATCCCGGCCAGGCGGGCGCAGCGCTCGGGGTCGGCGACGTAGCGGGGCAGGCCGTCGCGGTCGATCTCCTTGAAGGAGAAGGGCACGGTGATGATGCGGCCGTCGAACTCGGGGATGGCGATCTGGCTCGCCGAGTCCAGCGGGGTGACGCCGTCGTCGGAGGCCTCCCAGTCGGCGCGGGGGCTCGTCAGGCACAGCCCCTGGAGGACGGGAACGTCCAGGGCCGCCATCCGCTCCACGTCCCACGCCTCGTCGTCCCCGCCCGCGCTCGCGGACGCGGGCACGCTGCCGCCCGCCGCCAGGACGGTGACCACCAGGGCGTCGAAGCCGCCGAGCGCCTCGTAGAGCTCGTCGGGCGCCGAGCGCAGCGACCCGGCGAACACGGGCACGCCCACGGCCTGCCCGGTGGCGTCGACGGCGTCGGCCAGGGCGTGCGCGAAGGCGGTGTTGCCGCCCGCCTCGTGCGCCCGGTAGTAGAGGATGCCCACCCTCGGAAGGCCTTCGTCAGAGGAGGGGCCCGCAGCCGAGGGCCGCTCGTCGGTGGCGGTGGCGGACGACGCGAGCGCGGAGTCCTGCGGCCGGTCGCGTTCGGCCAGGCCCCACAGCGGGACGGGCGCGGGCGCCTCGAACCCCTCGCCGGTCAGCAGCACGGTGTCGGACAGGAAGGCGTGCAGGCGCGCGAGGTTGGCGGGGCCGCCCTCGGCCAGGTAGCGGTGGGCATCGGCCGCCACGCCGATCGGGACGGTGGAGTGCTCCATCAGTTCGGCGCTGGGCTGCTGCTCACCGCCCAGGACGACCAGCGGCGTGCCCCGTTCCCGGACGGCGGCCAGGCCCGGCCACAGGTCGTGCGGGGAGCCGAGCAGCCGCACCACCACCAGGTCGACGCCCTCGACGACGCCGGTGAGCTCGGTGTGGTCGGCGCGGGAGGGGTTGGCCCACGCGTAGGCGCGACCGCTGGCCCGCGCGGAGAGCAGGTCGGTGTCGGACGTGGACAGCAGTGCGATCCGTACCGTCATGGTCGGATTCCTCCCTCGGGGTTCTCGCCCCATCGGCGGTCGGACTGCCCGAGGCCAGTGTCTGGCTGCACCCCGATCGGGGTGTCACAGTGGCGGAACCGCCCCGGACTCGCACCGGGTTCCTGTACCACGAGCAAAGAACTCACACTTTAGCCAGGCGTGCCCTTCCCCGTCCCGGCGGGGGAGGGCAGGAACCGTCGACCCGGCTCTGCGGGACGTCCCCGCGGCGCGGGAAGCGGACCACCGGACACCCGGGGCCGGGGCGTCCTCGGCGGTGACGGTGCTCCCGCGCGGTGGCGGGCGCAGTCGCGCATCAGGAGGACCAGCGTCCCCAGCCCTCAGCGGAGGGCCGCTCCCCGTGGTCAGCTCGTCTGGCCGAGCTGCGCCTCCACCCCTCTGACCAGCCCCTCAAGGGCGGCACGCATCGTGTCGAGGACGGCGGAGGCGTCGTCGCGCCCGGTCGGAAGCAGTTCGTACTGAAGGAAGACCCCACTGACGGCTCCGACCGTGAGTCGGACCGCGGCGTGGTCCGAGGGGATACCGAGCTGGAGGCCCAGCAGTCGGGCGGCGGTGCGGGCCAGGGCCTCCGTCTGCCTGCTTCCCGTGACACTCAGTGCCGGATTCGCCTCGAACATCGCCGCGCGAAGCCGCCACTCCTCCTCGTCGACGTGCGCCGCCTCGCCGTGGAGCCACTCCATGAAGGTGTCCACAAGGGGCGTGCCCGAGCCGTGCTCCTCAAGCGCGCGGGTGAGCCGCTCAGCGGCGGCGTTCGTGGAGGAGAGCGCTATGTCGAGCTTCGTGGGGAAGTACATCGGCACGGTCCGTGTCGCCACCTCGGCCTCCGTGGCGATGTCCGCCACCGTCGTGGCGTCGTAACCGCGCTCGGCGAACAAGCGCATCGCGGCGAACTGGATGGCGCGCCTGCGCCGCACCTTCGCCCGCTCTCGGAGGGGGAGTTCTGGCATACCAGCAACATAACAGCAAGCAGCAAACTTGCAGTCTTGTGTAATCTTGCATCAGACAGCAAGCAAACGAGGGTAGACCGTGACTCACGTGGACACCTCGAAGCCGCCGTCGACCTCACGGGGCCGCGTCTCCCCAGCGGCCGCGTCATCGAGCACGAGGGGGAACCCGTGCTGCCCGCATTCCGCACGGAGGGCTCCGACGGCACGTTCCTTGGCGGCATCACCGCCCCCAGCCCCGTGACCGTGCGCGATGGACGCCCGGCACTGGAAATCTCACCCGAGAATCGGAGACAGCACATGACGACCGATCAGTCCCGCACCGGAGTGGGCATCGCAGCGACCCTGATGGGCATCGGGGCGCTGTGGTACCTCGTTATGGAGGCCGTCTCAGCGATCGGCTTTCCCGGGTACAGCTACTCGCACAACTACATCAGCGACCTGGGCGTGCCGGTCCCTGGCGTATTCCAAGGCCGTGCGATCGACTCGCAGCTCGCGAACGTGATGAACGCCGGGTTCCTCGGGCAGGCGCTCATGATCGCCCTGGCCGGCGTGGTCCTCTGGTGGTCGCTGCCCCAGGGACGCAGGAGGAGCGGCGTTCTCGCGCTGGCCCTCATTCACAGCTTCGGCATCTCCTTCGTCGGTCTGGTCCACGGCAGCCCCGCCAACGCCGACGCCGGCCTCGCCGTCTTCCACTTCGGCGGTGCCCTCATGGCCATCGTCGGAGGCAACGCCCTCGTCTTCCTGGCGGGCACACGAACCTTCCGCTCCCTGCTCGCTCCCTGGTTCGGCCGGGTGAGCGCCATGCTCAGCGTCTTCGGGATCGCCAGTCTGGTCGTTCTCGCGGTGACCTCCTCGAACGGAACGATCTTCCTGTTCGACTACGGCGTCTGGGAACGCGCATCCGTGTACACGATCACAGCGTGGCAGCTGATCTTCGCCGTGCTGACGATGTCGAAGCTGAGGCCGACCGCGAACACCGACGCGGAGGGCGTCTGAGCGGTGCTCCCCCACGGATTCATGGCCGCCGAACCCCGCTGGACCGACGACCACAACGAAAAGAAGCCCCGGTTCCCGGCCGGCGTTCCGGAGTGGTCGACAGCGCTGGGAGACCCGGCTGCCGCGGAAGCCTCCGCAGCGGCCGGGCACCCCCGGGCAGCCCGGCTGAGCGAGGAGGTCCCACCTCAGCCGGACACGCGCCCACGTGTACGACCGGGGGACTTCAGGAAGCGGATCACCGGGTGCCCGGGGCCGGGGGCGACCTCGGCCCGGACCCCGTAGACCTCCTCGATGAGGGAGGGGGTCAGGACCTGCGAGGGCGTGCCCTCCGCGACGACGCGCCCGCCCCGCAGCACCAGCAGCCGGTCGCAGTACATCGCGGCCAGGTTGAGGTCGTGCATGGCGATGACGGTGGTGACCGGCAGGCCCGCGACCAGTTCCATGAGGTCGAGCTGGTACTGGATGTCGAGGTGGTTGGTCGGCTCGTCGAGCAGCAGCTCGCTCGGCTCCTGGGCCAGGGCCCGGGCGATCTGGGCGCGCTGGCGCTCCCCGCCGGAGAGCGTGTGCCAGGACCGGTCGGCGGTACCGGTCAGGCCGGTGCGCTCCAGTGCCGCCGTGACGGCGGCCGCGTCGGCCGCGGACATGGGCGTCCAGGCGCGGCGGTGCGGGACGCGCCCCAGGGCCACCACGTCGCGGACGGTCAGCTCGGTCTGGGTGTGCGCGTTCTGTTCGACGGCGGCCACGCGCCGTGCCACCGCCCGGCGCGCGGTCCGGCCGAGCGGCCTGCCGTCGAGGGCGACCACGCCCGCGGAGGGCGTGAGGACGCCCGCGAGCAGCCGCAGCAGTGTGGACTTGCCCGAACCGTTGGGGCCGAGCAGGCCGACGGTCTCACCCGGGCGCGGAGCGAGGGTGACGCCGTCCAGGACGAGCCCTCCGCCGATCAGGCGGCTCACCCGCTCGGCGTGCAGACCGGTCCCGCCTGGCGCTCCGTGCCGCGCCCGGTCCTCCTGCTCGGGTCGTTGGCCGTCCTCGGTCGGGGGCGCCTGGCGCACGGACGGCTCGCCGTCGCGGGCCACCGCCTGGTCGGAATGGGTCACGTGTGCCTCCTGGCGCGGTAGAGCACGGCGATGAAGGCGGGCACCCCGATGAGTGAGGTCACCACCCCCACCGGGATCTCCTGCGGGTCCAGCGCGGTGCGGGCGACCGTGTCCACCCACACCAGGAAGACGGCGCCCGCCAGCGCGGTGACCGGCAAGAGCCTGGCGTGGGCCGCACCGGTGAGCGCGCGGGTCGCGTGCGGCAGGACCAGCCCCACGAAACCGATCGCCCCGGCCGCGCTGACCAGGGCCGCGGTGAGCAGCGCGGTGGCGCACAGCAGCACCAGGCGGGCGCGGGCCACCCGCACGCCCAGGTTCGCCGCGGCCTCCTCACCGAAGGCGAACGCGTCCAGGGTGGTGGTGTGCGCGAGGCACACCGCGAGCACACCGGCCAGCACCACCGCGCACAGCACCACGTCCTCCCACCCCGCGCCGCTGAGGGAGCCCAGCAGCCAGAACAGCACGCCCCGCGTGGTCTCGGCGTCGGCCGAGGTCAGCACGATGAACGAGGTCAGCGCCGAGAACAGCTGCATGGCCGCCACACCGGACAGCACCACGCGGTCCATACTCGCGCCCAGGGTGTGCGCGAGCAGCACCACCAGACCGAAGGAGAGCAGGGCGCCGACGAAGGCGCCCGCCGACAGCGACACCACCGCGCCGCCCCACCCCAGGACCAGCACGGCGACCGCCCCGGTGGAGGCCCCCGAGGACACCCCGAGCACGAAGGGGTCCGCCAGCGGGTTGCGCAGCAGGGACTGCATGACCGCTCCGCACAGGGCCAGCCCCGCCCCGCACACCGCGGCGAGCAGGGTGCGGGGCATGCGCAGGTTCCACACGATGCCCTCGCGCAGCGGCGTCAGGCGGCTCTCGCCCAACCCCAGCCGCGCGGCGACCGACCTCCAGACCTCGGCCGTGGTGATGTCGGCGGGGCCGATGGTCACCGCGACCGAGACCGACACGGCCAAGAGCACCAGTCCACCGCAGGAGAGCAGCGCCAGACGCGCACCGCTCACTGGGTGAGCCCGAGGCCGCGCAGACCGTCGGCGACCTGCTCGATCCCCTCGACCGTGCGGATCGAGGGGTTCATGGCCTGGCCGCTGAGCAGGACGTAGCGCTCCTCGCGCACGGCGGTGAGCTCCCGGGTGGCGGGGTTGGACTCCAGGAACGCGATCTTGGCGTCGGCGCTCTCCGCGGTCTGGGACTCGCGGGTCAGGTCGCCGAGCACGATGACGTCGGGGTCGCGGTCGGCGACGGTCTCCCAGTTGATCTGGGGCCACTCGTCGTGGGTGTCGTCGAAGGCGTTCTGTGCGCCGACCGCACGGGTGATGACGCCGGGGGCGCCGCAGCAGCCCGCGAGGTAGGGCGACTGGGAGTTGGCGAACCAGTACATGAGGGAGACACCGGAGGCGTCCAGGTCCCCGGTGGCCGCCTCCACCCGCCCCTCCAGTTCGGCGATCAGCTCCTCCCCGCGCTCCTCGACCCCGAACAGCAGGGCCAGGTCGCGGATCTCGCCGTGGACCGCGTCGAGGGTGAGCGGTTCGCTGCGCGAGCCGTCTCCCCCGCTGTCGTTGTCCTTGCCCGCGGCGCAGTCGGTCGGGGAGACGTAGGTGGGCACGCCCAGTTCCTGGAACTGCTCACGGGTGGCGACGCCGCCCGTGCCGAGCGTGGAGACGAAGGAGGCGGTCACCAGGTCCGGTTCGGCGTCCAGGACCACCTCGAAGGAGGGGGCGTTGTCGGCCAGGCGGGGGACGGCCTCGTTGGCCTCCTCCAGCCCCTCCATGATCGGGTCGGTCCAGGTGGCGGTGCCGACGAGGCGGTCCGCCAGGCCCAGCGAGAGCAGGATCTCGGTGCTGCCCTGGTTGAGGGAGACGACGCGCTCGGGCGGGGCGTCGACGCTCACCCGGTGTCCGCAGTTGTCGACCGTGCGGGCGTCGTCGGCGGCCTCCCTCCCGCCGCTCCCCCCGTCCGGGGAGGGCGCGCAGGCGGTGAGCAGCAGGAGGGTGGAGGCGAGCAGGAGGGGAAGGGGGCGCGGGGCGTGACGCAGCATGGGCATGCCTTGGATGTCGGGGCTCGAACGCGGAGCCTGGCACGGGACGCCTCCGCGCACTCGACGCGGAGGGGCCAGCAGGTCTTCGGACTCGGGTTCGCCCGGACAGGGTGCCTTCCCAGGTGGGTGCCGCTTCGACGCTGTGGTCGCCGCGGCCCCGCCCCAGTGGCGTGAGTACCCCGCCCGTCCCCCTCACCGCTGCGCGTCAGTTCCGGATTCGCACCGGATTCCCTGACCACGTACGTGGTACGACTGGCCCGGGCAGACTATCAAGGCCCCCTCGGCCCTCCGCGGCCGAGAGGCCCGGTCCGCACCGCACGCCCCCGCGCGCACGTCACACCGGTGCCGGCTCCGGTTCGGCGGCGTCGCACCCGTACCGCGACACCCGCCGCTCGGTGGCCTCGATGTAGTCGCGCAGGGCCCCGCGGGAGCGGGCCAGCGTGTCGATGTGCTCGTCCAGCCCGCGCAGACGCGTCCGCAGGGTGTCCAGCAACTCGGGGCAGGGTTCGAAGTCGGGGGACGCGCCGACGGCGCAGGGCAACAGGAAGGCGATCTCCTGGGTCGAGAGCCCGGCTTCGAGGAGCCTCCTGATCTGCGCCACGGTCAGGACGGCGTCGTCTGCGTACTCGCGGTAACCGTTGGCCCCGCGCGCGGGCTCCAACAGGCCCTGGGCCTCGTAGTAGCGCAGCTGGTGCGTGTGCACGCCCGTCCGTCTGCTCAGCTCACCGATCAGCACGCGCGCTCCCCCTTGACCTTCATACCGGTGTGAACGTCGAGAATTCTGGCATGAGCAACCACCCGCTCCACAAGGGGCACACGACGCACGACCACGACACCGCCCCCGTGCCCACCCCCGTGACGGTCCTCGGCCTGGGCATGATGGGCCGGGCCCTGGCCAGCGCTTTCCTGCGCCAGGGACACCCCACCACCGTGTGGAACCGCACCGCCGCCAGGGCCGAGGACCTCACCGCCCGGGGCGCGAAGCCCGCCGCCTCGGTCGGCGAGGCGGTCGCGGCCAGCCCGGTCGTGGTCGTGTGCGTCTCCGACCACGAGGCCGTGCACGCGCTCCTGGACCCGCTGGACGGGGCCCTGGAGGGCCGGGTCCTGGTCAACCTCACCTCCAGCACCTCCGCGCAGGCCCGGCTGACCGCCGCGTGGGCGCGGCGCGGGGGCGCCGACTACCTCGACGGCGCGATCATGGCCGTCCCCGACACCATCGGCACGGCGGAGGCCGTCATCGTCCACAGCGGATCACGGGAGGCCTTCGACCGACACGAACCGACCCTGGGCAGCCTGGCCGCGAACACGTCCTACCTCGGCGAGGACCCCGGCCTGGCCGCACTGCACGAGACCGCCGTGCTGAGCCTGATGTGGAGCGTCCTCAACGGTTTCCTCCAGGGGGCCGCCCTGCTGGGCGCGGCGGGCGTGGACGCCTCGGCGTTCGCCCCCCTCGCGGCCAGGGGAGTCGCGACCGTGGCCGACTGGCTGCCCGGCTACGCCGGACAGGTCGACGACGGCGCCTACCCGGTCCTGGACTCCACCATCGACACCCACCTGGCCACGATGGAGCACGTCGTCCACGAGAGCGAGGCCCTCGGCGTCAGCGCCGAACTGCCCAGGTTCGTCAGGGACCTCGCCCGGCGGGCCGTGACCGACGGACACGGCGGCGAAGGCTACGCGGCGATGATCGAGCTGTTCCGCGCCCCTTCGGGGATACGATCGTGACCGGCCGCACACGGCCCCGCACCACCGCGCACCGCCCGCACCCGGCAGAGAGGGGTCTTCGGACATGACCGCGACGACGTTCGACCCGCGCGCACTGCTCGCCCAGAGCAGGCTCGGCGTCCTGGCCACCATCAAGGCCGACGGCCGCCCCCAGCTCTCCCCCGTCCAACCCTTCTACGACACCAAGACCGACCTCCTCCACGTCTCCATGACCGAGGGCCGGGCCAAGACGGCGAACCTGCGCCGGGACCCGCGCGCCACACTCCAGGTCACCAGCCCCGACGGCTGGGCCTGGGCCACCGCCGAGGGCGTCGCCACCCTCACCGGCCCCGGCACCGACCCCCACGGCCCCGAGGTCGGGGCGCTGGTGGACTACTACCGCCTCGCCGCAGGCGAACACCCCGACTGGGAGGAGTACCGGTCGGTCATGGTCTCCGACCGCAGGGTGCTCATGACCATGCCGGTCGACCACGTGTACGGCGACAGGATCCGCTGACCGCACCGCCGGAAGACCCGCGCGCCGGGGACGGCCACACCGCCGCCCCTCGGCGGCGCCCTCGGACGACGGACCCGCACACGACGACGGGGCGGGGCCGCGACCTCCCGCCGCGACCCCGCCCCGTCAGCCCGGGTGATCGGCCGCGGTCCACCCGCGGCCGGTCACGCCCGGCCTCAGCGCCTAGCGCTTCATCCCGTGCTCGACGGCCTCGATGATGCGCGGCCGCAGCTCGGCGGCGCTGATGATCGCGTCCACCGAACCCACCTCGACCGCGCGCTGGATGCTGTGCACCCGGTCGAACTCCGCGGCGACCTCGCCGAGCTTCTCCGCCCGCACCGAGGACTGCGTCTCGGCCAGCCGCGCGTTGAGCGCGGCCCGCTCGGCGCCGCTGGCAGCCGACACCCGCTCCTGCAACCCGGTCACCCGCGGGTCGCTCGCGGTGCGGGTGTTGACCTCACCGGCGAACACCACGGCCGCCGCCGGGGCCCCGCCCAGCACCGAGGCGAACGAGCCCTCCAGCGCGAGCACCGTCATGTTCGGGTTGAGCGCCTTGGAGAACACCACGAACGCGCCGCCGTGGTAGCGCGAGATCACGCAGAACACGATCGGGCCGTCGAAGTTGACGATCGCCCGGCCGATCTCGGCCCCGTACTCCAACTGGAGCTTGCGCAGCGACTCCGGCGAGCCGTCGAACCCGGACAGGTTCGCCAGCACCACCAGCGGCCGGTTGCCCGACGCCGCGTTGATCGCCCGCGCCACCTTCTTGGACGAGCGCGGGAACAGCGTGCCCGCGGTGTAGGTGTCGGGGCCGTCGGTGGGCGGGAAGCCGTGCCGCGGCACCGACCGCGACTCGATCCCCACCAGGCACACCGGCCAGCCGCCGATGTGCACGTCCTGCACCGCCGCCGTGTCGGCGTCGGCCATGCCCGCCCAGCGCTCCAGCACCGCGTGGTCCTGGTCCGAGAGCGCCCGCATCACCGTGCGGATGTCGAACGGCTTCTTGCGGTCCGGGTTGTGCTCGGCGGAGAAGATCTCGCCGACGGTGGTGAAGTCGCTGCCCGCCACCGCGTGCGGGAACACCGAGACGTCGCGGTCGACCGGGTCCAGGGTCCTGGCCCGGCGCGGCGTCTCCTCCCCCGGCACGACGTAGGTGTGGTCGTAGTGCGCCATGAGCACCTCGCGGGCCGAGGCCAGGTTCGGCGCCCAGTACTGCGCCTGCCCGTTGGGACCCATCACCCGGTCGTAGCCGCCGATACCGAAGTTGTCCTCGGCCGACACACCGCCGGAGAAGTCCAGCGACTGCTTGCCGGTGAGCACCATCGCCGAGTCCGGCGTCATCACCAGGATGCCCTTGGTGTGCATGAGCATCGTCGCCTCGGCGTTCCAGTACGGCTGAGCGCCGACGTTGATGCCCGCGACGACGATGTTGACCTCGCCGCCGTCCTGGGTGAACTCCACGATCCGCTTGAGCGCGGCCGCGACCCAGTCCATGTTCTCGGTGCCCGAGGACATCGAGATCCGCGCGCCCGCCGACAGCGCGAACCACTCCAGCGGCACCCGCATCGACTCGGCCAGGTCCAGCGCGGCGATCACCCGCGAGCACTCGGGCTCCGAGAGCGCGCCCAGCGCCTTGGTCGGGTCGCCCAGCAGCACCACGCGCGTGACCCCCTCGGGGTGGCGCACGGTCGGCGTCGTGACCACACCGGCCACGATCGCCGCGGAGTTGTGCCCCCGCGGCCGGTCGACGGGGACCAGCACACCGTTGTCGTCCAGGTCGTACTCGGTGAAACCGCCGCCCGGCCCCGACAGCAGACCGGTCAGCTCGTAGGGGTAGACGGTCCCGCGACGGGCCGCGCGCAGCACCTTCTGGCGGTAGTCGTCCAGCGGCAGCACCGGCTCGGTCGAGGGCTCCTCGACGTGGACCCGCGCGTCCTGACCCTGGTCCAGACTGACGCGCACCGCGACCTCGGTCAGCTCACCGGAGGACGTGCGCTGGCGGGCCAGGAACTGCACCTCCTCCAGCCCCGCCCCGGCCGTGGTCGGCAGCAGGCGCTGGACCAGCGTCTCCAGCTCCTCGGGGGTCAGCTCGGTCGACGGCCACACGTACATCATGATGCGGTTGGTGTCGAAGCGCCGGTTGTGCGGACGCTGCGCCTGGATGTTGCGGATCGCGTCCAGGCACCCGGTGAGCGTGTCCTCCAGCGCGGGCAGCGCGATCAGGCGCCCGTCCGCCTCGCGCAGCGGCGTCAGGTCGCGGACCTGGCCCATCGCGAAGAGGCGCTCGTCGGCCGGATTGCTCTTGGCCACCGCCCTGAACAGGTAGATCTCCTCATCGGCCGAGGGCAGCCGGGTGAGGTCGAACTCGCGCAGGCGCTGCA
This sequence comes from Nocardiopsis synnemataformans, assembly GCF_965343085.1. Taxonomy (NCBI): domain Bacteria; kingdom Bacillati; phylum Actinomycetota; class Actinomycetes; order Streptosporangiales; family Nocardiopsidaceae; genus Nocardiopsis; species Nocardiopsis synnemataformans. The sequence continues at coordinate 54,203 of NZ_CBDRFA010000018.1, forward strand.
ACTGCAAGCGCCGGGCGATCTGCGGGTGCAGGCCGCGGATCAGCCGGTCCTCGGCGAAGCCCGTCCCCTCGGGCCGGAAGGTGAAGTGGTGGTGCATCACCGCGCCGCTGGTACCGGCGACGGTGGCGGTGACCCGGCGCACGCCCGCGGGCAGCGGGTTCTCGGCCAGAAGCCGCCCGAGCCGCACCGCCATCGCGTCGGCGTCGGGCTGGTCCTCCCAGGTGACGTAGAGGTCGGCCGCGAGTCCGTGCTCGGCGACGTCGGCGGCGAGCTCGCCGACCGCGGCGACGGCGTCGGGCAGGGCGGCGATGTCGACGGCGGTCGTGACCAGGCGCGTCAGGCCGCCCGCGCCGTTGTGCTCGGCGGTGACGAACCGGCAGCCCCCGACCTCGCGGGCGGTGACCCGCGACAGTCCGCGGTTGCCGTAGTAGCGGCGGGTCAGCACCTCCAGCAGCGGGGCGTGGTCGCGCCCGGCCCGTCCCATGCGCTGGCCGACCAGCCGCACCAGCGGCTCGGCGCTGGCCACCATGGCCTGGATCCGCTCCGCCCGGTCCGGCGCGTCCGGGTCGCGGTCCAGGTGGCGCAGCTCGTCACGCACCGCGGCGTAGACCCGGGCCCGGTTGCGGCGCAGCAGCGGCTGGGCGAACCAGCGGAAGACCACACCGCGGGCCAGGTCCGACACCGTCGGGAAGCGCACCTGCGTGGCCTCCACCAGGTGCTCCAGGGCGAGCCCGGCGCGCTCGCTGAGCGCCTCCGCGGGCGGCCCGCCCGCCAGCCAGCGGCGCAGCAGCTCCGACACGATCGCCAGCGCCGCGCCCGTGTTCTGCTGGGCCAGGAAGATCCGGAAGACCGCGGCCTCCAGCTCCGGCGTGCGGTCCAGGTCGGTGACCCCGTAGTGGGCCAGGACCCGGGTGAGCTTGTCCCGGAAGCCCTCGCTGACCCCGGCGCGCTCCACGTCCAGGCTCTGTAGGTAGCTGTGGAAGAACTCGCGCGGGCTGTGCACCGAGCTGCGCGGCTCGGTGTCCGGTTCCCCGCCCGGTTTGTTGCGGCTCAGCTCGCACAGGTCGGCGAACACGGTGAACAGGTCCAGCTCGCCCTCGACCGGACGCCCGCCCAGCTCGGCGCGCGCGGCCAGGTAGTCGTCCAGCACCCGCCCGCGGTCGTGCGGGTCGGCGTCGAAGCCCAGCAGCAGGCCGCGCAGACCCTGGAGGCCGCGCTCCACACGCTCGGCCGCGGAGGCCTCCACGGGCTCGGGAAGCTCGATGGCGACGGCCTCCACGTCCGACTCCGCCTCCTCGGCGGCCTCGTCGGACAGCGGCTCCAACCGCATCAGCGGCGCACCGGTCTCGACCTGGCTGCCCACCGACACCGGGCACTCACGCACCCGGGCACGGAACGGCGCGCGCAGCACCGTCTCCATCTTCATGCTCTCCAGCACCAGGACGGGCGCGCCGGAGTCGACCTCGTCGCCGACCGCCAACGGCGTCGCCACCACCAGGGCGGGCGCCGGGGAGCGGACCACACCGCCCTCGTCGCGGCTGATCCGGTGCGTGACGCCGTCGACCTCGACCAGGTGCACCGGCCCGTGCGTGGCCGACACCAGTCGGAACCGGCGGCCGTTGACCACGATCTGGCCGCTGTGCGCGTCGAAGCGCTCGACCTCCACGTCCGCCGGGTGCACGTCGCCGCCGCCGGAGACGCCGACGCGGAACCGCCGGTGCCCGACCCGGGCCACGCTCACCCGGTAGCCCACCCCGCGCAGCTTCAGGTCCAGCGGACGGCCGCTCTCGTGCTGCACCTGCGGGCGGCCGCCGTGCGCGGTGGACAGCAGCCGCTGGCGGCTGACCTCCTCCTCGTCCTGGTAGGCCTCGATCGCGGCCGCGGCCAGGGCGACCGCGGAGTGGCGGTGGCTGACCAGGCGCCCCTGGGCGCGCACGCGGTCGATCCAGCCGGTGTCGGCGCTGGCGTCGATCACCTCGGGCTGGTCGAGCAGGTCGAGCACGAAGCTCTTGTTGGTCGCGCCGCCCTCGATGATCACCGTGGTCTCGGCCATCGCGCGGCGCAGCCTGCCCAGCGCCTGCTCGCGGTCGCGGCCGTAGGCGATGACCTTCGCGATCATCGAGTCGAAGTCGGCCGGGATGGTGTTGCCCTCGCGCACACCGGTGTCCACGCGCACGCCGGGCCCGGTGGGCAGGGCCAGACGCGCGATGCGGCCCGGGGCGGGCGCGAAGTCGCGGTCGGGATCCTCGGCGTTGAGCCGGGCCTCGACGGCGTGGCCGGACTCGACCGGCTGGGGGCCCTCCAGCCTTCCGCCGCCGGCCACGTGCAGCTGGAGCCGGACCAGGTCGGTGCCGGTGGTGAGCTCGGTGATCGGGTGCTCGACCTGGAGGCGGGTGTTGACCTCCAAGAACGCGAACAGCTTCTCACCGGGGTGGTACAGGAACTCGACGGTGCCCGCGCCGCGGTAGTCCACGGCCAGCGCCAGCCGCTCGGCCGACGCCTTGAGCTGCGCGGTCTGCTCCGCGTCCAGGACCGGGGAGGCCGACTCCTCGATGATCTTCTGGTTGCGCCGCTGCACCGAGCAGTCGCGCACGCCCAGCGCCCACGCCGTGCCCTGCCCGTCGGCGATGATCTGGACCTCGACGTGCCGGGCGCCGGTGACCAGGCGCTCCAGGAAGACCACACCGGAGCCGAAGGCGCGCAGCGCCTCCTGGCTGGTGCGCTCGTAGGCCTCGGCCAGGTCCTCGCCCGAGGCGACCATGCGGATGCCGCGCCCGCCGCCGCCCGCGGTGGCCTTGAGCATCAGCGGGTAGCCGATCTCGTCACCGGCGCGCAGCGCCTCCTCCAGGGTGGCGACCTCGCCGCGGCTCCACGGCGCGACCGGGACGCCGACCTCCTCGGCGATCAGCTTGGCGCCGATCTTGTCGCCGAGCTTGCGCATGGCCTCGGCGCTGGGCCCGACGAAGGTGACGCCGATCCTCTCGCACAGCTCGGCGAAGGCCGGGTCCTCGGCGACGAAGCCCCAGCCCACCCACGCGGCGTCGGCTCCGGTCCGGAGCAGCGCGCGCTCCAGGACGGCGTGGTCGAGGTAGGGGCGGGCCGAGGCGGGACCCAGCGAGTAGGCGACGTCGGCCTCGCGGACGAAGGTCGCGTCGCGGTCGGCGTCGGTGTGGAGGGCCACCGTCTCGATCCGCACGCCGGTTTCCGCTGAGAGGTCCCGAACAGCGTGGATGAGCCGCATCGCGGCCTCTCCACGGTTGACGATGGCGACACGACTGAACACCGGTTGAGCCTCCCAAGTACCCACGCGCAGAAGGCGACGTCCGGGTCTCGGAGCGTCGCCTGCACCTACCCTTTCTACCCTGGTCGATTACCGCCGGGTACACCAATGGTCCGAACCACGCATAGCGAAGCCGATGCGTTGTGGGAACCCCACAAAAAACGTCCGGCCACACCGCCTCGCTCCTGTTTCACGCGAGGTTCGCCACATCGAACGGCCGCCTCCCGCGGTGGCGGTGACCAGGACGGCGTCCGTCCGGCGAACGCGTCACCATAAAGGACTATTGGCCTATCCAATAGACCAAAGAATGTCCGCTGGTGCGACCGCCACGGTTTTCCCGGACGCCGTTTCCCTCCGGCGCGACCCGATGCCGCGGACCCGCCACGGACCGCGGGCGGACCAGCGACGGCCCCTCCCACCACACGAGCGGCCGCCCTCAGGAGAGCGACGACCGCGGCAGGGACCGCTCCACCACACCGGGCGCCCCTTCTCCCCCGGCGGCGAAGTGGCGTCCGGCCCCACCTGAGCCGGTCACAGCTCCAGCGCGGTCTGCCCGGGCACCTGCCGCTGGCGCTCCTGACCGCTCTGGGCCAGACACCTGCGACAGGTCACCGGCCCGGCGGAGGCACGCAGGCGCAGCGGATCGACGGAGGCGTGGCAGGCCACGGCCGGGACCGGTACCCCCGCCCACATGTGCGTGGTGACCGCGTGCACGACCAGGCCGCTCCCGATCCGCACCCCGTCCGCGCCCGCCAGCTCCTCCCGGCGGCGGCGCAGGGTCGCGGCCAGGTGCTCCACGGCCGGGTCGCCTCCCGCGTGCGCCTGCCCGCCCATCAGGCCTCGGCCCAGACGCCCAGTTCGTTGCCGCTGGGGTCGGTGAAGTGGAAGCGGCGCCCGCCGGGGAAGGCGTAGGGGCCCCGCACCACACGGCCGCCCGCGTCCTCCACGTCCTTGACGGAACGGTCCAGGTCGGCCGAGTACAGCAGGACGAGGGGGCCGCCCGCGCGCGTCTCCTCGCCCAGCGCGAGGCCGCCCACCTCGGGCGCGTCCGGCCCCTCGGGGTTCTGGATTCCCGCGTAGCCGGGGCCGTAGTCGTTGAAGCGCCACCCGAACGCCTCGGAGTAGAAGCGCCGCGCCCGGTCCAGGTCGGTGACCGTGAGCTCCAGGTAGTCGATGGCGTGGTGTCGGTGTGCTGCCTGTGTCATACATCGATTCTCCGCGATGGTGACGACAGTCGCGTCCCGTTGTGGGATCCGGCCTCAGGACGGGGATACCCCGGCCAAGAGCAAAACGGACAAACGCCACCTTTACCGCGTAGATTCATATTTCCCACCAGAGGGATGAAAGCCGGGAACAGTCCCCTGCAACCGCACGGACCGGCCCACCGGCGACACCTCACAGACCCCGGTGTCCGCCGTCCCGCAACGTGGCCGAGGCAAGGTTCGGCTAACCTCACCTGGAAGCAGCCCGCCCCCGTGCTCCCAGGCAAGGAAGAAGAGGTCCCGTGCGCGTCGAACAGCCCGGCCACCGCGCCATGATCCGCACCCGCGTGGTGCGGACCGAGCGCCTGAGCAAGCACTTCGTCACGGTGACCCTGGGCGGCGCCGGGCTGGCCGACTTCGCCTTCCTCGGCCGGGACCAGTTCGTGCGCCTGTTCCTGCCCCGCGCGGGCCAGGACCGGCTGCACATGCCCGCCGACGCCGACAAGCGGTGGGTCGAGCAGCTCCACGCGATGCCCCCGAGCCGCCAACCGCACGTGCGCAGCTACTCGGTGCGCCGCTTCGACGCCGAGGCGCTGGAGATGGACATCGAGTTCGTGGACCACGGCGACGCCGGTCCCGCCTCCGCCTGGGCCGCCGGGGCCGTTCCCGGCGACGAGGCGGGCATGCTCGCGGACGGCGTGTACTACCTGCCGCCCGAGGAGGCCGACTGGCACCTGCTCGTGGGCGACGAGAGCGCCGTACCCGCCCTGCTCTCCATCCTCGAACAGGCCCCCGCCGACCTACGGGGACAGGCATTCCTGGAGGTGCCCTGCACCGACGACATCCGCCCCGTGACCGCCCCGGCAGGAGTGGACGTGCACTGGCTACCGCGCACCGACCCCCACGCCGTCCCCGGACGACTGGCCCTGGAGACCGTACGCACAGCCCAGCTTCCCCAAGGACGCCCCTACTGCTTCCTCGCCGGAGAGAACACCCTGCCCACCGAACTCCGCCGCACCCTCGTACGCCAACACGGAGTACCCAAGGACCACATCGCCTTCATCGGCTACTGGCGCCACGGCCGCGCCGCCATGGACTAGCCGCCCGGTCAGGCGGCGGGCCGTCCGGTCAGGAATCGAGAAGCACCGCCCCCGGCCCCCCGTCTAGCGTGGGCACCACGGACCCCACCGCTCACCCGGGCCGACACGCGACGGCCGTCGCCCGGCGCCGGTGGGACCGATCCAGACGACGCCGACGACGCCGACGCAGAGGCCTCGCCCGACCGAGGGAGATCACGATGAGCACGGCCACCAGGGCGGACGCGGGGACGTCCGAACCGCACGCCGCCGACAGCCACGACCTGATCCGCGTGTACGGCGCACGCGAGAACAACCTCGGGGACATCAGCGTCGAGATCCCCAAACGACGGCTGACGGTGTTCACCGGCGTCTCCGGCTCGGGCAAGAGCTCCCTGGTGTTCAACACGATCGCCGCGGAGTCGCAGCGGATGATCAACGAGACCTACAGCGCCTTCGTGCAGGGCCTCATGCCGACGATGGCCAGGCCCGACGTCGACGTCCTCGACGGGCTGACCACGGCGATCATCATCGACCAGGAGCGGATGGGCGCCAACATCCGCTCCACGGTGGGCACCGCCACCGACGCCAACTCGCTGCTGCGCATCCTCTTCAGCCGCCTCGGGGAACCGTACGTCGGCTCGCCCAACGCGTTCGCGTTCAACGTCGCCTCGGTCCAGGCGAGCGGTGCCATCAAGGTCGGCACCGGCAAGGCCGTGAAGCAGACCTTCACCCGCACCGGCGGCATGTGCACGCACTGCGAGGGACGGGGCACGGTCTCCGACATCGACCTCACCCAGCTCTACGACGACTCCAAGTCGATCGCCGAGGGCGCGTTCACCATCCCCGGCTGGAAGTCGGACAGCTTCTGGACGGTGCGGGTCTACGCCGAGTCGGGCTTCGTGGACCCGAACAAGCCGATCCGCGACTACACCGAGGGGGAACTCGCCGACTTCCTCCACAAGGAACCGGTCAAGGTGAAGGTCGAGGGCGTCAACCTCACCTACGAGGGGCTGATCCCCAAGATCCGGAAGTCGTTCCTGTCCAAGGACCGCGAGGCGATGCAGCCGCACATCCGGGACTTCGTGGACCGGGCGGTCACCTTCACCGCCTGCCCCGAGTGCGACGGCACCCGCCTGAGCGAGGCGGCACGGTCGTCGAGGATCCGCGGCGTCAACATCGCCGACGCGTGCGCGATGCAGATCAGCGACCTGGCCGCGTGGGTCCGCGACCTCGACGAACAGTCCGTGGGGCCGCTGCTGACGAAGCTGGGGCACACGCTCGACTCGTTCGTGGAGATCGGACTGGGCTACCTCTCGCTCGACCGGTCCTCGGGCACCCTCTCGGGCGGCGAGGCGCAGCGCACCAAGATGATCCGTCACCTGGGCTCCTCGCTCACCGACGTCACCTACGTCTTCGACGAGCCCACCGTCGGACTGCACCCGCACGACATCGAGCGGATGAACCACCTGCTGCTGCGGCTGCGCGACAAGGGCAACACCGTGCTCGTCGTGGAGCACAAGCCGGAGACCATCGCGATCGCCGACCACGTGGTCGACCTCGGCCCCGGGGCCGGTGACGACGGCGGCCGGATCGTCTTCGAGGGCGGCCTCGAGGGGCTGCGCGCCAGCGGCACCCTCACCGGCCGCCACCTCGACGACCGGGCCCGGCTCAAGCCGAAGGTGCGCACGCCCCGCGGCGCCCTGGAGATCCGCGGCGCCGACGCCAACAACCTGCGCGACGTCGACGTGGACGTGCCGCTGGGCGTGCTGTGCGTGGTGACCGGTGTGGCGGGCAGCGGGAAGAGTTCGCTGATCCACGGTTCGGTCCCCGCGGGCGCGGGCGTGGTGTCGGTGGACCAGAGCGCGATCCGCGGCTCGCGGCGCAGCAACCCGGCCACCTACACCGGGCTGCTCGACCCGGTCCGCAAGGCCTTCGCCAAGGCCAACGGCGTGAAACCGGCCCTGTTCAGCGCCAACTCCGAGGGCGCCTGCCCGGCCTGCAACGGCGCCGGGGTGCTCTACACCGACCTGGCCATGATGGACGCGGTCGCCTCGCCGTGCGAGGAGTGCGACGGCAGGAGGTTCCAGCCGCAGGTGCTGGAGTACCGCCTGGGCGGTCCGGACGACGGCCGGGACATCAGCGAGGTGCTCGCGATGTCGGTGGCCGAGGCGCACGCGTTCTTCGACGGCGAGGGGGCGAAGGTGCCCGCGGCCGCGAGGATCCTGCGGCGGTTGGAGGACGTCGGCCTCGGCTACCTCAGGGTCGGCCAGCCGCTGACCACCCTGTCCGGCGGTGAGCGGCAGCGGCTCAAGCTGGCCGTCCACATGGCCGAGGAGGGCGGCGTCTACGTCCTGGACGAGCCGACCAGCGGCCTGCACCTGGCCGACGTCGAGCAGCTGCTCGGCCTGCTCGACCGGCTCGTCGACTCCGGGAAGTCGGTCGTGGTCATCGAGCACCACCAGGCGGTCATGGCGCACGCCGACTGGATCATCGACCTGGGCCCCGGGGCGGGCCACGACGGCGGCCGGGTCGTGTTCGAGGGCACGCCCGCCGACCTCGTCGCCGCCCGCGCCACCCTCACCGGCGAGCACCTCGCGGCCTACGTCGGCGCCTGACCGGACCGCGCGAAGCCGACGGCCCCGGCCGGTCCCGTGACCGTCCGGGTGGCCGCGGCCCGCGCCCGGGCAGGGCGAAGCGGGCAGGGCGGAGCGGTGTCCGGCCCGGGACCGCTACCCCCCGCCTCCCAGGGCGAGCTCGCAGCTGAGCGCGTCCGGCACCTCGTCGCACGGGACGAAGGCGCGTTCCTCGGTGTCGGAGACCGTGTAGCCCGCCACCCAGTACTGCTCGGGCTGCCTGGGCAGCGCTTCGGCAAAGAAGGGCCGGTCTCCGTCGCGGAGGACGACCTCGTCCTCGTTCTCGCGGGCGTCGACGTAGCGGGCGCTCAACTCCCACTCGCACGAGCGGTCGTGCACCACCGCCTCCACCCGCAGCCCGCCCGGGTCCAGCCCGCCACCGAGGTCGATCCGCCTGCGGCTGAAGTACGGCTGCTCGCGGTCGGGGCCCTCGTCGGCGATGTACAGCTGCGGCTCGTCGTGGTGGAGGTCGACGGTCACGCCCGGATAGGACGCCTCGCCCGAGGGCGGGGAGTCCACAACGGTGACGGCCGTGGGTTCGGTGCAGGAGATGTTGACGGGGGTCATGTCCACGATGCTCAGCTGGGAGCTGCGCGTGGACAGCAGGTTCATGGTGAACACGGTCGCGGCGGGCGAGCCGTCCTCTCCACGCCAGGACCATCCGCCCGCGGGCGCCGCGCTCATGCGGTCGAGATTGCGGACCAGCCGTCCGCCCAGCGGCCGCAGGAACTCCCAGACCTCGGCGGGCTCGACGGCCTGGAGCGCCTCCCCCTCCTGCTCCGTCAGGGGCCGGTCGAGGACGATCTTGAAGCCCTCGGGAAGTGAGGTGTCGTAGGTGACGGAGCTGGTGAACGGCGCCCTCTCCTGGTCCACCTCCGCCTCGGCCGCGCGCTCCTCGCGGAAGCGCGCCTCGGTGGACCACAGGTCGTAGGCGTAGCCCGCGGCGTACCCGCCCAGGGAGACCAGGAGGAGCAGCGCGAGGCAGACCGCCCACGCCCCCAGGCGCGTCCGCCGCCGTGCGCCCCGCCCCTCGGGGAAGTACCGCTGCTCCAGGAGGCCGAGCACGGACGGCTCGTCCGGCCGGGGCCGGGACCGTCCGCGTGCGCGGGTCCACCGGGGGAGCCGGGGCCGTCGTCGTGGCCGCCGGGGGGACGGAGGCGAGGACCGCGTTCTCGGCGGGTGTGAGCTCGGGGACCGCTCAGGGGGTCCGGAGGCCTCGCGCCCGGCGCCCTGCTCGTCGTTCTTGCCCATGTCGAACGCCGGACCTCCTCCGTGCGGGGGACACATCCGGCGAGAGTAACCCAGGGATCACTTTCGGTCGCCGGGTTTGACCGTAAACGGCCACCCGGCACAGCCCTTTCGGGCCCTCAACCGGCGGCGGTGACCTCCAGCAGCGAGCCCACGCGCTCCACCGTCAGCCGGGACTCGCGGCGCAGGGCCACGGTGTCCATGCCCTCGTCGCCCAGCACGACGAGCAGGGCCTCCATCCCGACCGCGTAGACGACCGCGTAGCCGCCCTGGCAGCGGGTGACGACCTCGCGCAGGGGCCCCAGCCCCGTCTCGTCACCGGTGCGCTTGCCCAGGCCCAGGGAGGCGGCGGCGAGCGCGGCCAGCGCGTGGGGGCGGCCGCCCTGGATGTCGGAGGCCACCAGCATGCCGTCGGAGGCGGCCACGGCGCTGTCGGTCACACCGACGACGCGCTCGCGCAGCCGCGCCAGCTCCTCGGCGATCTGCCCCTGAACCATCTACTTCTCCTTCAAGAGAGTGCCACCGGCTTCAGCCGGTGGGTGAATCGCCCGTCACGAAAAGTCACACCCCGCGCTAGGGTCGATTCAGACTAGCCAAGGGAGGTGACACATCAAGCGCGAACGCGGCCACAAAGCCCGCCTCTACCCCACCAAGGAACAGCTCTCCGGGCTGGAGACCCAGGGCCACGCCGCCCGCGCCCTGTGGAATCTCCTGCACGCGTGGGTGCGACGTGAAGTCGCTTGTTGGTAGTGATCAGAAACAAGACAGAAGGAGTTGCTGATTCCGGGCGGTGTGCGAGCCCGGTCCCCACGGACAACTGCGGGAGGAGTAATCCACCGGTGGAGAGCAGTCCGGAAAAGCCCAAGGCGAGACCGCCCATCGGTCGAGTACAGGCAACCGGAGGAAAGGGGTCGCCCCCTGCCCGGCAATGGGTACTGGACGCTGATCTACAAGCGGCGTTCGCCCAAATCGACCACGCCATGCTCTTGGAGACCATCGGGGATGTCCCGGGAAGGGGATTGATCCGGGGGTGGCTCAAGGCAGGTGTCCTGGAAGGCGGGAAGCTCGCTCGTACCGAGGAAGGTACCCCGCAAGGGGGAGTGATCAGCCCGCTCTTGCTCAACATCGCTTTGCATGGAATGGAGGAGGCGGCTGGATGCCGGTATATCCCGAGAGGGGATACCCGCAAAGGCTCTCCTGTCCTGGTCCGGTACGCGGACGACTTCGTGGTCATGTGTCACACGGAGGAAGAAACACGGCAGGTCAAGGCTAAGCTGGAAGAATGGTTGAGGCTGAGGGGCTGAGGTTCAACGAGGAGAAGACCAAAATCAGGCACCTGACGGAGGGCTTCGACTTCCTCGGATTCACCATTCGACGCTTCGTGAAGGACAACAGATCCGTCACGTTGGCGCAACCCAGCAAGGACTCCATCAAGAGAGCCCGGGAGCGACTGAAATCGGACGCCAGGGACCTATACGGGTCCAATGCGACTGCGGTCGTCGCGCGACTCAACCCCTTCATTCGGGGATGGTCGACATACTTCCGGGCGGCATCATCCAGCACGACCTTCAATCGCCTGGATGCCTTCCTTTGGAAGAGGACATGGCGATGGGTCAGCTGGACGCACCCGCATAAATCGGCGAGCTGGAAAGCGAGCCGGTACTACGGGAAAAGGGGCCGAAAGGGTACATGGCACTTCGCTGACCCACAGAGTGGGTTGAAGCTACTCATGTTCTCAAAGACCAAGATCGTCCGACACCCCATGGTCAAGGCAGGGGCATCCCCCGATGACCCTGAACTCAGTGACTATTGGAAAAACCGCCGTAAGAGAAAGGTTCCGCCGACCATGACCGTCTCCAAAACGGCCTTGGCGGCGCGGCAGAGCGGGCTTTGCCCGCTGTGCCGTACGGACCTGATCATCGGCGCCGAGTACGAACCCGACAACGTTCGAGACTGGGTGAAGTGGTTCGAGGCCATGCGGCATCGGCTTCACGAAGATCACCTGGTGTACCGGCGCCACGGCGGCAGTGACGACCCGAAGAATATGCGTCTCGTGCACGCCGAATGCCACCGCCTGCACCATGCGGGCGACGGGCGTCGGTTCCCCAAGAAAACCTCCACCAAACGGCCTGAAAAAGGTCATGGGAAAGCAGCCGAAGGGTCTGCTTGAGCCGTATGCGGGGGAACTCGCACGTACGGTTCTGAGGGGGCGGTAGCCCGGTAACGGGCTACCGCTACCCGACTGGACCATGTCCTCCGAGAACCGGCGGGTATCCCTCACCGACGCCGATGCCGCGATTCGTCAGGCCCGTAAGGATATCCCCTGGCTCGCCGACCTGCCCGCGCAGGCCGCTCAGCAGGTGTTGAAGACCTACTTCCGGGCGTGGCAGAACTGCTGGGCCGGACGGGCAGGCCCGCCCACCCTCAAGGCCCGCTCGCGCACCCGGATGTGCATGGACGTCCCCCAGGGCCGGGATCTGGCCATCGAGCGCCTCACCCGCCGTTGGGGAATCGTGAGAATCCCCAAGGTCGGCGTGGTCCGGGGTCGAGGACCTGCACATCACCGGTATGGTCCGCTCAGCCCGGGGCACGGTGGACGCCCCGGGCACCAACGTCAGGCAGAAGGCCGGATTGAACCGTGCCATCGCCGGTCAGGCGTGGGGACGCACCATCACCCTGCTGGAGTACAAACTCGCCGACCGGGGCGGGCACCTGGTCCGGGTGCCCGCCCCCTACACCTCACGGCGCTGCTCGCGGTGCCGGGCCATCACCGAGGGCAGCCGCGAGTCACGGGACCGGTTCGTGTGCAAGGCACCCGGGTGCGGTTATGCCGCGCACGCCGACACCAACGCCGCGCGCAACGTCGAGCACCTGACCAAGCAGCAAGCGCCCCAGGACATTGTGGGTGCCAGGACGTGGAGCCCTCGCCGCCAGGCGGGCTGTGAAGCGTAGACCACCAGCGGCGGGCACCTTCGTTAGCTGGATTCTTCCGTCTCCAGGCGGAAGAGGATGTCAATCGCTCCCGTGCTCGTCGGTCGGCCGCGGTGCGCGGCCGGTGTGGGCGTCCAAATCCTGTAGCGCGCTGCGCACCCTCTCCAGAGGCACCGCGGCGCGCTGCGCACGGCGCAGGGCGGCGAGCGGCCCCGGCTCGGGCTCCTTGGGGCCGAACAGGCCCGGCCGGGGGCGCGGCCCCCGGGGCACCGGGGAGGGGGTGCGCTTGGGAAGGGCGGTCAGGCCGCCCGCCTCGTGTCCTCCGGCGGGGGGTTCGCCGCCGCGGGCCGGACGGGGGCGTCCGGTCGTGCTCATTCGGCCCTCCCTCCCGCGCCCGCTCCGGCCGTCCCGTGGTCGGCGCCCAGCGAGCGCAGGCGTTCGCGCACGCTCCCGGGGACGGGGACCGACGAGGCCCGGGGCGCGGAGCGCACGGCGTTGGAACCCGGCCGCCGCTTGGCCAGCGCGGACGGGCCCTCGTCCCGGGCGGGGCGTTCGGGGGTGCGACGGGTGAGGCCGTCCGCGCCGCCGGGGGCGGCGGCCTCCAGCAGCCCGCGTTCGGTGAGGCGCGCGACGTCGGCCATGACCCCGGTCAGCCCCCGGCCCAGGACGAAGGCCAGGTCCCGGGGGGTGCGGCGGCCGTTGGCCTGGGTGAGCAGGAGCCGGTAGGCGGAGGGGAGGGAGTCGCGTACCGGCCCGGCGGACACCGGGCGGTGGCGGGCCAGTTCCGCGGGCGCGCCCCACCGGTCGGCGAGGAAGGCCAGGCGGCGCCCGGCCTCGGCCAGCACCTCCTGCGGGTCCAGGCCGTGCTCCAGGCCCAGCAGCGGCGGCGCGGCGTCGGCGAGCACGGCCTCCACCCGGGTTTCGGGGGACAGGCACAGCGCCAGGACGCCGTCCGCCAGGGCCGTGGCGCACGCGAGTTCGAGTACCGCGGCCGAGACGGCGCCGCGGCTCAGCAGTTCCCGGGCCAGGCCGTCGGTGTGTGCGGCGGCCTCGTAGGCGTCGGCCCAGGCCCCGGCGGGGACCGCGCCGGACCGGACCAGGAGGGTCTCGGGCGTGGGCGCCGCCGGTGTGGTGACGGCGGTGACGCGACCGGCGTTCAGGTGGACCAGGGCCTCGGGCGGGCCGGTCAGGCGCAGGGCTCCGGTGAGCTCCTCCTCGCGGGCGCGGAGCAGGGCCTCGGTCAGGGCCCGCGGGGGCGCGGCAGCGCTCATGAGAGCAGCGCCGCGGTGTGCTCGTCGGCCTGGTAGCGGGCCAGCGCGAGGTTGGTCCGCGCGCGGTCGAAGACCAGGACGAGCAGGACCTCGTCCGCGCCCGGGGAGGGCACGGCGCGGGTCAGCACGTGGTGGCCGCCGGTGGTGACCACGCTCTCCTGGACCGCCGGTTCGTGAGAGGCGACGGCGAGGTCGAGGGCCAGGTGGTGGGAGTCCGCCACGTGCTCGGGATCGGGCAGCGCCGACACCGCCCCCGATCGCGCGTGCGCCTGACCCGTCGCGCGGTCCACAAGCATCGCGGCCACGACACCGTCACAGCTCAGGTAACGCTCCGTGGATACAGCTGTGCTCGACACGTGCCCCCCGGCGTCTGGTTTGCTCCAAAAGACATTTAACAGTCAAAGTGGAGCAAAGAGAACACACTGTGGTAACGATGGACCCCGCCGCAAACTGTCCACTTACGCACCCTCCAGGCGTTTCGCTAATTTTCGACATGTATCGCCGCTCCTGCGGTGGACACCGAGCGTGAGGAGACAGCATGAACGCCGAAGCGGCGATGAAGGAAGCCATGGGGATCGAGGGCGCCATCGGCGTCGCGGTCGTCGACTACGAGAGCGGCATGTCCCTGGGCACCATGGGCGGGGGCGGCCACTTCGACCTGGAGATGGCCGCGGCGGCCAACACCGAGGTCGTGCGCGCCAAGACGCGCGCCCTGGGCGCGATCGGCCTCGACGACCGCATCGAGGACATCCTCATCACGCTGAGCAGCCAGTACCACCTCATCCGCCTGCTGGAGAAGTCGCACGGCAGCGTCTTCCTCTACCTCGCGCTGGATCGCCAGCGCGCCAACCTGGCCATGGCCCGCCACACCCTCCGGCGCGTGGAGAGCGAACTCCAGCTGTAGGCCCGGCCCGGGTCGGCACGCTGCCGCGCCGACCCCGACCACGGTCAGCGGGAGAGCAGTTCCCCGTCGTCCGGCGCGCCCTGCCAGCTGCGCCACAGATCGGCGTAGCGCCCTCCGGCCGCGACCAGCTCGGTGTGCGTCCCCTGCTCGACGACGCGGCCCCGGTCCATGACCACCACGCGGTCGGCGGTCTGCGCCTGGGTCAGCCGGTGCGCCACCACCAGCGTCGTGCGCCCGGCGGTGGCCGCGGCGGCGGCCCGCTCCAGGCGCCGGGCGCCGGAGCTGCCAGCCTCGGCGGTGGCCTCGTCCAGGACCGCCACGTCCGGGTCGGCCAGCACCAGCCGGGCCAGCGCCAGGTGCTGGGCCTGCTCGGCGGTCAGGGCGTGCCCGCCCTCGCCGACCACCGTGTCCAGCCCCTCGGGCAGGGCGCGCACCCACTCCAGGGCACCGACGGTCTCCAGGGCGGCCTCCGCCTCGACCGCGTCGGCCCCGGCGCGGGCCAGGCGCAGGTCCTCCAGCAGGGTTCCGGCGAACACGTGGGTCTCCTGGCTGACAAGGAAGACGTGCTCGCGCACCCGCCGCTCCCCCAGCTCCTCCAGGGGGATCCCGCCCAGGTACACGGTTCCGGCCGTGGGCGTGCGCAGACCGCTGACCAGGGCGGCCAGGGTGGTCTTGCCCGCGCCGCTGGCCCCGACCAGGGCCACGCGCTCGCCCGGGGCGACCTCCAGCGACACCTCCTCCAGCGCGGCCGGACCGCCGGTGCCGTAGGAGTGGGTGACCCCCGCGACGCGGACCGAGGAACCGGCCGGGCCCTCCTCCGCGCCCGGGTCGGCCTCCACCGGGAGGTCGACCACACCGGCCAGGCGGGCCAGGCTCGCCCCGGCCGACTGCACCTCGTTGAAGTTCATGACCAGGAAGATCAGCGGGCCGAACAGGCGGTGGAAGTACAGGGCGGCGGCGGTGACCATGCCGACGCTGGCCAGGTCGGCGCGCACCAGCCAGAACCCGGCCACCAGCACCGCGGTCAGTCCGACGCACTCGGCGGCGTTGAGTCGCGACCCGAAGCGGGTGAACAGCCGGAACACCGCGACCGTGATGTCCATGGCGGCGGTCGAGCGCTCGCGCACCCGGGACTCGTGCTCGTCCTCCAGGCGGTAGGCGCGCACGGCGGAGCGCCCGCGCAGGGCGCCCATCATCGCGTGCGAGCGCTCGCCCATGGCCACGCGCTCGCGGGCGTAGTAGGGACCCGAGCGGGGCAGGTACCAGCGCACGGCGGTCACGTAGACAGGCACGCAGAGCATCGCGGCCAGGCCCAGGCGCCAGTCCAGGGCGGTGATGCCCACCGCGGTCAGCAGAACGGTGGCCAGCGCGACGACCGCGTCGGGGCCGCTGCGGGCGATGCTGGCGGTGACCACGGCGACGTCGTCGCCGACCCGGGAGAGCAGGTCACCGATGCGTACCCGCTCCAGGCGGGCGGCGGGCATGCGCAGCACGCGGTCCATGACGCGTTCGCGCAGGCGGGCCAGGACGGTCTCGCCGACCCGGCTGACCAGCCAGCTGCCCACGCCCGTGAGCAGACCGCCGAGCAGGCCCGCCCCGGCGATCAGCAGGACCGAGGACAGGACGGTGTCCAGCCCCCGCCCCGCCGAGATGTCGTCGACCATCCGGCCCAGCACCCAGGGGGCGACCAGTCCGGCGGCGCTGCCCACGAGCACGGTGGCCAGGGCCAGGGGGGTGCCCCAGCCGGTGCCGCGCACCCCTTCTCCCAGCACGGCCCACGTGCGGCGGGCCGAGGCGGTGGGCAGCAGTTCCCCGTGTTCGCTCGCGGAGTCCTCCACCGGCGTGCTCATCGGTCGTCCTCGGGGTCGTGGGTGTGGGGAAGGAGGGCTCGGCGCCCTGGGGCGGCGGTCGGTGACGGAGCGCTCTGGTGTGCGGCGGGCTGCCGTGGGACGCTCCGCGGCGTGGCGGTCAACGCAGTACCGCCTCGCGGTAGTCCGCGTCCTCCTCGACCAGCAGCGCGTGCGTGCCCGCGCACCGCACCCGCCCCCCGGCCAGCACCACGACGCGGTCGGCGCGGGCCAGCAGCGCCGGGCTGTTCGCCACGACCAGGGTGGCCCTGGCCGCACCCGCGCGGGCGGCGGCCGTGCCCCGGGCGATGGCCTCCTCGGTGACCGCGTCCACGGCGGTGGTGGGGTCGTGCAGCACCAGGACGGGCGGGTCGGCGACCAGGGCACGGGCCAGGGCCACACGCTGTCGCTGGCCGCCGGAGAGGTTGGCGGCGCGGTCGGCGACCGGTCGGTCCAGGCCCTCGGGGTGACCGTCGACCAGGTCCGCGGCGGAGGCGGCGCGCAGGGCGTCCAGCAGCCGCTCCTCGTCGCCGCCCGCGCCGGTGTCCAGGTTGGAGCGCAGGGTGCCCTCGAACAGGGTGGCACCGTGCTCCTCCACCAGAACCGCCTCGCGCAGTGCGTCCAGGGCGAGTTCGGGGACGGGGACGCCGCCCACGGTGAGCGTGCCGTCCAGGGCCGCGGGCTCGGCCCGGCCCGAGAGCAGTTCCAGCAGCGCCTCGGCGTCGCGGGGGTCGGTGGTGAGCACACCGACGAGTTCGCCGGGGGCGAGTTCGAGGTCCACCCCGCGCAGCGTGCGGTAGCTGACCCCGGAAAGCGCGACCACGGGCTCCCCCGCGCAGACGCGCTCGCCCGGGGTGACCGCGTCGGGGGCGTTGAGCAGACGCACCAGCCGCTGGGCGGAGGCGCGGGCGGTGGCGAACAGCTGGCCGACCATGCCCAGCCCCTGCACGGGTTCGGCCAGGAACTGGGCGAGGCCGATGACGGTGACGAGTTCGCCGACGCTGAGGCGCCCCTGGAGGGCCATCCACCCGGCCACGCCCGCCACACAGGCCAGGAAGACGGCGCTGGCCGCGGTGACCAGGCCGCGGTAGACGCCGTTGCTGGCGGCGGCGTCGACCGAGGCGTCCAGGGCGAGGGTGCTGGCCCGGCGGTAGCGGGTGGCCGCGTTGTGCCGCGCCCCGATGCCCATGAGGACCCGCAGACCGCCGACCAGGTCCGTGGCCAGGGCGGTGGCCCCGGCGGCGGTGGCCTGCTTGGCCTCGCTGCGCCGGGTGATGCGGGCGGCGGGCAGGCGCAGGAGCAGCATGAGCAGGGGGACGCCGACGAGGACGCCGACCCCCAGGGGGACGTCGATGGCCAGGAGCGCGACGGTGGTGACGGCGATGGCGACCACCACGGCGATCGACGCCGACCAGGCGCGCACGTACAGGGCGGCCTGCTCGGCGTCGGAGGTGGCCACCGACAGGACCTCGCCCGCGCGCAGGCCGCTGCGTTCGCCGCGCGGGTCCAGGGCGCGGCGGGCGGCCTCCACCCGCAGCAGGTGCGCCTCGTTCTCGACGGCGCGCAGGGTGAAGCGGGCGCCGTTGCGGTAGGCCTGGGCCAGGACGGTGAAGAGCACGACCATGCCCGCGACGCAGACCGCCAGGGCGCCGACGTCGCCGGTGAAGACGGCCCAGTCGATGGTCAGGCCGATGGCCACCGGGACGAGGGCCTCGGCGACCTGGTGCAGGGAGAGCAGGACCACGCCGACGGTGACGTGGCCGCGGTTGCGCCTCAGGGTGCGGCGGCGCAGGGCGCGCACGCTGTCGGGGACCTCCCACTCGGGGGCACGGGGAGAGCGCCGTTCGCGCTCGGCGGCGGGGGCGGGGGCGGCGCTCATACGGCGCGTCCGCTCGGCGCGGGGCGCGCGGCCCCGTACAGACGTCTACTCATCCGATGTCCTGTTCCTCCCGCGATGTCGTGCCCTGGGCAAGGCTAGTCGGTGTTCCCTGGGGCCTCCGGCCCCGGACCACCGTGCCACACCGACCTTGGTTAGGCTAACCTTTCCCGTGTCGGTATACGGTCACAGCACCCCGAGGCCGGACGAACCCGACACCCGCCGCTCTCCGACCCGAACGAAGGGGCCGCGCCTTGCGCATCAGGTATCCGAGCCACCGCACCATGATCCGCACCCGGGTGGCGCGCACCGAGCGGACCAGCGAGCACTTCCTCACCGTGACGCTCACCGGCGAGGAGCTGACCGGGTTCGAGTTCCTGGGCCTGGACCAGTGCACGCGGATCCTCTTCGCCCGGCCGGGCCAGGACCGGCTGCACCTGCCCGTCGCCGACAGCGGCGGCGACGGCAACGGGTGGGTGGCCGCGTTCCGCGCCATGCCCGACGACCTGCGCCCGCACGTGCGCAACTACACCGTCCGCCGCTTCGACGCCGAGGCGCTGGAGATGGACATCGAGTTCGTCGCGCACGGGGACGAGGGCCCGGCGTCGGCGTGGGCGCTGGCCGCCCGACCCGGCGACGAGCTGGGCCTCTACCCCGAGGGGATCTACTACCTTCCGCCCGAGGAGGCCGACTGGCACCTGCTCGTGGGCGACGAGAGCGCCGTGCCCGCCCTGCTCTCCATCCTCGAACAGGCCCCCGCCGACCTGCGAGGACAGGCCTACCTCGAAGTGCCCTGCGACGACGACATCCGCCCCGTGACCGCCCCAGCCGGAGTAGAGGTGCACTGGCTACCGCGCACCGACCCCCACGCCGTCCCCGGACGACTGGCCCTGGAGACCGTACGCACAGCCCAGCTTCCCCAAGGACGCCCCTACTGCTTCCTCGCCGGAGAGAACACCCTGCCCACCGAACTCCGCCGCACCCTCGTACGCCAACACGGAGTACCCAAGGACCACATCGCCTTCATCGGCTACTGGCGCCACGGCGTGGACGCCTACGCCTGACGGTGTGACCCTCGACACGAATGCGCCCCTCAAGGAGGGCCGTGCGGGCCCGTCGGTCACCGTGCATACCGCGCTTCACCGGCATACGTGACTTTTTCCGTTCTTCGGCACGGGCTTGCGCAAAACCGCCGGCTCCAGCACCATAACCCTTGCTTAGGCAAGGCTAAGCTCATCCACTCGACCGAATGAGGCCCCATGAACC
This sequence comes from Nocardiopsis synnemataformans, assembly GCF_965343085.1. Classification (NCBI taxonomy): domain Bacteria; kingdom Bacillati; phylum Actinomycetota; class Actinomycetes; order Streptosporangiales; family Nocardiopsidaceae; genus Nocardiopsis; species Nocardiopsis synnemataformans. The sequence continues at coordinate 73,740 of NZ_CBDRFA010000018.1, forward strand.
CCGGTCCGCTGACCCGCGGCGGCGCGATCGCCGCCGGTGCGCTGTCCCTCCTACTGCTCGCCGCCTGCGGCGGCCAGACCTCCGGTTCCGCGGAGGGCGGCTCGGACGGCGAGGTCGCCGAGGGGTACCCGGTCACCGTCGAGACCCTCTTCGGCGACGTGGAGATCGCGGACAAGCCGACCAACGTCGTCGCCATGGGCTGGTCCGACGCCGAGACCGCGCTGGCGCTGGGCGTGCAGCCGGTCGGCGTGGCCGACTGGCAGGCCTACGGCGGCACGGGCGTGGGCCCCTGGGCGGCCGACATGTTCGACGAGGAGCCGGTCCAGCTCGGCACCATGGAGCCGAACCTGGAGGCGATCGCCTCCCTGGAGCCCGACGTCATCCTCGACACCCGCTCCGACAACAGCCAGGAGCGCTACGACACGCTCTCGCCGGTGGCCCCCGTGGTCGGCCCGCCGCCCGGAGTGGAGGTCACCTACGGCACCACCTGGCAGCAGCAGACCCGCCAGGTCGCCCAGGTGGTCGGCGAGCAGGAGCGCGCCGAGGAGCTCATCGAGGAGCTGGAGGGCCGCTTCGCCCAGATCCGCGAGGAGAACCCCGAGTTCGCCGACATGACCCTGACCGTGGGCGCCTACTTCGACGGCCAGTACGGCGCCTACGTGCCCGGCGACTCCCGGGTGGACCTGCTCCAGGAGCTGGGTTTCCAGTACGACCCCGAGGTCCAGGAGATGGCCGACGACGCGTTCTACGTCGACCTGAGCCCGGAGCGGCTGGAGGTCCTGGACGCGGACCTGACGGTCATGTTCCCCATCGGCGGCACGGCGGACCACCTGCACGAGGACCCGGTGCTCCAGGGCATCCCCTCCGCCGAGGACGGCCGACTGGTCATCCTGGACGACCCGGAGCTGGCCAACGCCTTCTCCAGCGGTTCGCACCCGGGCATCTCCCACGCGCTGGACGAGCTGGTCCCGCTGCTCCAGGAGACCCTGAACGGCTGACGCCCCCGTCTGACGGGCCTCGCGGAGCACGCGCTCCACGGGGCCCGTCGTCGTTCGGGAGGCGACATCACCCCAAAAGCACACAGAGCACACGTTTCACCCAGCCCTATGGGAGCGGTCCCAACTTTTTCGCGCGACCCCCCTTGTCCGCGAGCGGTCGCGTACGTACAGTCACTTAACGCTTGTTCAGTGGGCGCCCGCCCACGCGGGCGCGCCCCTCGCGATCCGTGCGGAACCCGCTATTTCGCACGCGTCGCGGCGCCGGACGCGCCCGTCCCCCCGCTCAACGGAGTACGCCATGACCAAGAGCGCCCGCCGCAGTACCCGCCGCACCGCCACCGCCGCCACGGCGGTGACCGCCTCCGCCGCGCTGGCCGCGGCGATCCTCACCGCACCGCAGTGGACGGGAGGCACCGTGGACGAGGCCAACGCCGAACTCAGCGCGGCGCCCGGGGACATCGTCTGGTCCGACGAGTTCGACGGCGCCGCCGGAAGCGCCCCCGACCCCGCCAACTGGAACCACGAGACCGGCGACCACGGCTGGGGCAACAACGAACTCCAGAACTACACCAACAGCCGCGCCAACTCCGCCCTCGACGGAAACGGCAACCTCGTCATCACCGCACGCCAAGAAACCCACGGCGGCTACACCTCCGCACGCATGACCACCCAGAACAAAGTCGAACACGCCTACGGCCGCATCGAGGCACGCATCAAGATCCCCCGCGGACAAGGCATCTGGCCCGCCTTCTGGATGCTCGGCGCCGACTTCCCCAACACCCCCTGGCCCGACTCCGGCGAGATCGACATCATGGAGAACGTCGGGTACGAACCCCACATGGTGCACGGCACCGTGCACGGGCCCGGCTACTCGGGCGCGAACGGCATCGGCTCCTCCTACACCCACCCGCAGGGCTGGTCCTTCGCCGACGACTTCCACACCTTCGCCATCGACTGGAGCCCGGGATCGATCACCTGGTCGGTGGACGGCAACGCCTACCACACCCTCACCACCGCGGACGTGGGCGGAAACCCCTGGGTCTACGACCAGCCCTTCTTCATGATCCTCAACATCGCCGTGGGCGGGAACTGGCCCGGCTACCCCGACGGCACCACACAGTTCCCCCAGCAGATGGTCGTCGACTACGTCCGGGTCTACGAGAACTAGCCCCCGGCCACCACGGTCAGAAAGGCGCCCCGGGCCGGATCCCCCGGCCCGGGGCGCCCGCCTCCGGCGGGTCAGGGCCGGAAGACGACCTTGAACACGCCGTCCTGCTTCTTCTGGAACTTCTCGTAGGCCAGCGAGGCCGCGTCCAGGCCCACGTGGTGGGTGGCGAAGTCGTCCACCCCCAGCGGGTCGGCCCCCTCCAGCAGCGGCAGGATCTCCGGCACCCACCGGCGCACGTTGGCCTGACCCATCCGCAGCTGGATCTGCTTGTCGAAGAGCGTGAGCATCGGCATCGGGTCGGCCATGCCGCCGTACACGCCGATCAGGGAGACGGTCCCGCCGCGCCGCACCAGGTCGATGGCGGTGTGCAGGGCGGTCAGCCGGTCCACCCCGGCCGTCTCCATCATCTTGGCCGCCACGCCCCGGGGCATGAGGTTGGCCACGCGCTGGGCGAACCTGGCCGAGCCGTGCCCGGCCGCCTCCATGCCGACCGCGTCGATGACCGCGTCCGGGCCGCGCCCGTCCGTGCGGTCGCGGATCTCCGCTACCACGTCGTCGGTGCCCTTGGAGGAGTCGAACACCTCCACGTCCCGCGCGGCGGCGCGGGCGCGCCGCTCCGACACCGGGTCCACGCCGAACACCCTGCCCGCGCCCAGGTGGCGGGCGATCCGGCAGCACATGTCGCCGATCGGCCCCAGCCCCAGAACGGCCACTGATCCCCCCTCGGGGACGTCGGCGTAACGGACGGCCTGCCAGGCGGTCGGCAGCACGTCGGACAGGAACAGGTAGCGGTCGTCGGGGCCCTGGTCGGGTACCGGGACCGCGGTGGTCTCGGCGCGCGGGACGCGCAGGTACTCGGCCTGCCCGCCGGGCACCGCGCCGTAGAGCTTGCTGTAGCCGAAGAGCGCGGCGCCCATGCCCTGCTCCTCGACCTGGGTGTTCTCGCACTGGCTCTGGAGGCCCGTGTCGCACATGAGGCAGTGCCCGCAGGAGATCTGGAAGGGGATGACGACCCGCTGGCCGGGGGTGAGGGAGGTGACACCGGAACCGACCTCCTCGACCACGCCCATGGGTTCGTGTCCGAGGATGTCCCCCGGGGTCATGAACGGCCCGAGCACCTCGTACAGGTGCAGGTCGGATCCGCACAGGCCCGAGCTGGTGACCCGGACGACGGCGTCGCCGGGTTCCTCGATCCGCGGGTCGGGAACGTTCACGGTGTCGACGTTCCTGGTCCCGTTCCACACCACTGCCTTCATTGTTCCCCCTGGTCTCACGACGGTGGCGGTCGTCGCCTGGGGAGCGCGCGGCCCCCTGGGCTGCCCCCGGCCACTACCCCTCGCGTGTCGGCGGAAACGGGCGGCGCGGGCTCCCCGGGACGGTCCCGCTCACCCCCGCTCGGAGGTGTCCCTGACCGAGCTGTCCTCGACGTCCGCGCCGGGAGCCCCGCGGTCGGGGGCGGCGGGGCTGTGCGCGTGCTGGTGCGGCGCGGTGTCGTCGCCCGCTCCCTCGCCCACCGACGGGATACGCAGGGCGAGCAGGGCGACGTCGTCACCGCTGGGGTCGATACGGGCGAGGAGTTCGTCGCAGAAGTCCTCGACGTCGCGGCGGGCCAGGGCGGCGGCGTGGCGGCGCAGGTTGGCCAGGCCCGTGTCGATGGGGTGGTCGCGGCTCTCGACGAGGCCGTCGGTGTAGAGCAGCAGGGTGGACTCCGCCGGGATCTCCTCGCGGGCGTCGGGCCAGTGCAGGCCCAGGTGCAGGGCGGCGCTCATGCCCAGCAGGGGGCCGTGGCCGCCTTCCAGGTAGCGGGTGTGGCCGTCAGAGGTGACGAGCAGCGGCGGCGGGTGCCCGGCGTTGACCCAGTGCAGGGTCCAGGGCCCGCCCTCGGGGCCCTCGATGCGGGCGAAGACGGCGGTGGCCATGGGGGCGTCGCTGGTGTTGGTCATGGCCTCGTCCAGCCGCCGCATGATCAGGCTGGGGGGCTCCTGACGGTCCCAGGCCAGGGCGCGCAGCATGTTGCGGACCTCGGCCATGTGCGCGGCGGCCTGGAGGTCGTGGCCGACCACGTCGCCGATGACCATGGTCATGACGCCGTCGGCGAGCAGGAAGGCGTCGTACCAGTCCCCGCCGATCTCGGCGGCCTGCTGCGCGGGCTGGTAGCGGGCGGCGAACCGCAGGTGGCCGACCTGCGGCAGCGGGGTCAGGAGCTGGCGCTGCATGGTCTCTGCGACGTGGCGCTGCTGTTCGAAGAGCTGGGCGCTCTCCATCACCAGACCGGCGCGCCGGGCGACGTCCCCCAGCACGAGGACCTCGGCGTCGGTGTAGGCGGACCGTTCCCCGGTGCGGGCCACGGTCAGCGCCCCGAGGACCTGTCTGCGGGTGTGCAGCGGCACCACCACCGCGGAGTGCCCGCCCAGGCGGTCGAAAAGCTGCCGGTGCGCCCGGGCGAGCGGCTCGGCCGGCTCGCGGTCCAGGTCATCGGCGTCGAACAGGACGGACTGGGTGGTGTACAGGGCGCGCAGCAGCTCCGCGTGGGAGTCGGAGGACAACTGCGGCAGTGGGCCCTTCAGCGACTCGGCCGTGCCGTGGTCGCCGAAGGCGTGCACGGCGACGCGCTCCATCTCCTTCGTGTGCCCGTCCGTGACCATGTCGACCACCGCCCAGTCCCCCAGTTCCGGCACCAGCAGCCGGACCAGCCTGTCCAGCATCTCGGGGACTTCCAGGGTGGAGACCAGGACCACGGAGATCTCCGCCACCAGGCTCAGCCGGGCGGTGAGTTCCTCCAGGGCCGCCAGGTGCGCCGCGGTCTGATCGGCGGCGTCGCGGTGCGCCCGGAAGTCGTGGAAGACGATGACCGCGCCCTCCATGCGGCCCTCGTGCTGGAGCGGGGTGGCCGCCCAGATGATGGGCACGAGCGTGCCGTCCCCGCGCAGGAAGGACTCGCTGCTCCCCTCGGCCGGGTGGCCGCTGTCGAGCGCGGCCAGGACGCGGCAGTCCTCCCGGGGCGTCTCCTCCCCGTCCGGGTCGCGGTGCAGCAGGTCGTGCAGGTCGGAGCCCAGCATCCGTTCCCTGGGGCGACCGAGGATCCGCTGCGCGTAGGGGTTGGCGGCGGTGATGCGGCCGCTGGTGTCGATGACGAACATCCCCGCGCCCACGCTGTCGAACACCGCGCGCAGCAGACCGGTCTCCAGCGGCCAGCCGACGTCGCTCATCGCCCCGCCCTCCGGTCCCCGCGCGTCCGCGAGGGGCCGCACCGCCGCGCGGGCGTTCGCCCCGGCCGTGCCGGGGCCGTCCGAAGATCGTGCTCAAAGACACTCATCTGTTTGTTGGGCGTGGAAACCCCGTGTCCTTCAGGACGGGGAGGAAACGCCCTCTCCTTCTCGTGACTTTGTGTTGGATTCCCATCACGCGATCGCAGGGCGGCCGCTACGGTGTGTGCTATGACCAGGAAGAGCGTGAAGCGGGCGTTTCGGTACCGCTTCTATCCGACCGATGCGCAGGCGGCTGAGCTGTCGCGCACGTTCGGGTGCGTGCGCCTGGTCTACAACCGCGCCTTGGCCGAACGCACCGCCGCCTGGCAGCAGCGTCAAGAGCGAGTGGGCTACTCCCAGACCTCGGCCATGCTCACCACGTGGAAGAGGACCGAGGAGCTGTCCTTCCTCACCGAGGTCTCTTCCGTGCCGCTCCAGCAGACGCTGCGCCACCTGCACACCGCGTTCGGCAACTTCTTCGACCGGCGTGCGCGGTACCCGCGGTTCAAGTCGAAGAAGACCTCGCGCGCCAGCGCGGAGTACACCCGGTCCGCCTTCCGCTACCACGACGGGCAGCTGACCCTGGCCAAGATGGCCGAACCGTTGGACATCGTCTGGTCGCGGCCCCTGCCCGAAGGAGCACGCCCCTCGACCGTGACGGTCTCGCGTGACGCGGCCGGGCGTTGGTTCGTATCCCTGCTGTGCGAGGACACCGTCGAACAGACACCGGCCGCCAACGGCGCGGTCGGCATCGACGCCGGAATCACCTCCGTGGTGACGTTGTCGACCGGGGAGAAGGTCGCCAACCCCCGCCACGAGCAACGCGACCGCGCCAGGCTGGCCAAGGCCCAGCGGGCGCTGGCCCGTAAAACCAAGGGCAGCGCGAACCGGAACAAGGCCCGTCGCAGGGTGGCGCGGGTGCACGCCCGCATCACCGACCGCAGGCGCGACTTCCTGCACAAGCTCACGTCTCGACTCGTCCGCGAGAACCAAGTGGTCGTGATCGAGGATTTGACGGTGAGCAATCTGTTGAAGAACCGGAGGCTGTCCCGGGCGATCTCGGACGTGGCCTGGCGTGAACTGCGCACGATGCTGGAGTACAAGGCGCAGTGGTACGGGCGGGAGCTGGTCGTGGTGGACCGGTTCCTCCCCTCCTCCAAGGCGTGCTCGACACCCGGGTGCGGCTACGTGCACCCGTCGCTGCCGCTGCACGTACGGACGTGGACATGTCCCCACTGCGACATCAGTCATGACCGTGATGTGAACGCGGCGCTCAACCTCGAAGCCGCCGGGCTGGCGGTGTTGGCCTGCGGAGCTGGTGTGAGACCTCAACGGGAGTCCTCCCGGACGGGGCGACCGGCGACGAAACAGGAAGGTCACGGGGCGACCCGTGACGAGGCGCTGGCCTCGAACCATCGGTAGGTGGTTCCGAAATCTCCTGCCTCCAGGCAAGAGAGGAAGTCAAGCGGTTCGCGTACCCACATTTCTCCTGACGACCAGCGCGGCCAGTCTGCCCCGCGAGACGGTCCGGGGGGCGCATTGCGGCGTCGGCGGCATGTCACCACACCACCGAACGGGGCCCTTCCCCCGCGAACGCCGCGCCGGACCCGGGGGAAGCGCGGACCGACCCGGGTCCCGGACCGTCACCGGTCGGCAGCCGGGACCGCTGTCTCCTCCGTCTCCTCCGTACGCCTGCGCAGGGCCGGGGCGAGGGCGAACAGCACGAGCCCCAGGACCACCGTCCCGGCGCCGACCGCACCGAAGTACACGCCCGCGGTGTCGGCGTCGTAGAACCCGACGAGCTGCGCGGCGATGCCCTGGCCCGCCGCGCCGGAGGCGAGCCACAGGCCCATCGTCTGGGTGGAGAACGCGGCAGGCGCCATCCTCGACGTGGCCGAGAGCCCGATCGGGGCCAGGAACATCTCCCCGACGGTGACCACCGCCAGGCTGGCCACCAGCCACAGCGGGCTGCTCAGGCCCTCCTGCGACGCGGGCAGGACGAGCAGGACGTAGGACAGGCCCGCGATGACCAGGGCGGCGCTGAACTTCTGGGCGGTCGTGGGCGGGGACGCGGACCGGTCCAGGCGCAGCCACATCACCGCGAACAGCGGGGTCAGCGCGATCAGCACGACCGAGCCCACCGACTGGAACCACGGGGCGGGGATGGCGAAGCCGAACGCGGTGAGGTCCGTGCTCTCCGCCGCGTACTGCGCGATCACCGTCGCGCCCTGCTCCTGGATGACCCAGAAGAAGACCGCGGCGACGAACAGGGGGATGTACGCGCGCAGGCGGACGCGCTCGGCCGGGGTCGTGCGCCCGCTGCGCAGCATCACGGTGAAGTAGGCGACCGGCAGGGCGATCGCCGCCAGGCTGACGGCGTCCACGACGGTGTCGGCGGTCAGGGCTCCGGTCAGGGCGGCGGTCACCGCGGCGGCGGCGAGCAGGACCACGGCTGCCAGGACGGGAACGGACCGCGAACGCGGCACCTCACGCAGGCGCAGCGGGTTCTTGGGCTCGCGGCTGGCCGCGCTCAGGTTGCGCTGGGTGCACAGGTACACGACGAGGCCGAGGGCCATGCCGACCGCGGCGATGCCGAAACCGAGGTGGTAGTCGTAGCGCTGGCCCACCGTGCCGACCACCAGCGGCGCCGACACCGCGCCGAGACTGATCCCCATGTAGTAAATGCTGAAGCCGGAGTCCCGGCGCGGGTCCCCGTCGGCGTACAGGTCCCCGACGGAGGCGGAGATCGTCGGCTTGAGCAGCCCGGTGCCCAGGGCCAGGAGCACCATCGAGGCGAACAGGGCGGTCGCGCCCGCGGGCAGCGCCAGGCAGACGTGCCCGCACATGATCAGTACGCCGCCGCAGAGGGTCGCGCGGCGGTCGCCGAGGAGGCGGTCGCTGATCCAGCCGCCCAGGATGGCGGCCATGTAGGTGGCCGACCCGTACACCGCCACCAGGGACCTGGCCGTGTCGTCGGGGATGCCCAGTCCCCCGTGGGCGACCTGGTCGTACATGTAGTACAGCAGCAGCGCGCGCATGCCGTAGTAGGAGAAGCGCTCCCACGCCTCGGTGAAGAACAGACCCACCAGGCCGCGCGGATGTCCGAAGAACGTCCGCTCACGCGCGGCCGCGGGGGGCGGGGACGGACTGCTGGGCACACCCACCGGCTACCTCCGGGACGACTGCGACAGGGCCCGTGGCACCACGGGAGGATCTCGACACGAGCGCCGACGCTACATCCGCCAAGGTGGACGCGCAAGGGATGATCCGCAGACGCATGAACCGGAAGCGTCGCTGAAACGGTGGTCACAGCAGCTTGTGAAGGGGTATGCGACGGTGCCTCCGGCCCCCGGGAGGGGGCGGGCGGTACGGTAAGTTGACCGCCTCGACCTCCCCTGGCCCGACCTCCCCCGAAGGGACGCGCGTGGAACTGGACCGCGTGGACGAACAGCTGGTCCGCGCCCTGCAACGGGACGGACGGGTCTCCTACGAGGCCCTGGGCCGCCTGGTCGGCCTGGCCCGCTCGACCGTCCAGGCGCGGGTGCGGCGGCTGTCCGACGCGGGTGCGCTGCGCGTGGTCGGCGCCGTCCATCCGGCCGTGTTCGGCCTGCGCCAGCTCGGACACGCCATCATCTCGGTGGAGGGTCCCGCCCGCCGGGTGGCGGACGCGGTGGCCGCGATCGGGGAGACGTCGTTCGTCACCACCACGGCGGGCCGCTTCGCGGTGACCGCGGAGCTGCGCGCGCCCGGGCTGGACGCGTTCGCCCGGGGGCTGGAGCGCGTGCAGGCCGTGCCCGGGGTCCGCGCCGTACAGGTCCTGACCTACCTGCGCATCTGGAAGGACCCCTACTTCCCGCCGGGCCCGCTGGAGAGCCCCGGCCCTCCGGGCGGCCTCGAACTGGACGGCTCCGACCACGCGCTGCTGGAGCGCCTGCGCGCCGACGGGCGCGCCTCCTACGTCGAGCTGTCCGAGGCGAGCGGCCTGTCCCCGGGGGCGGCGCGCGCCCGCGTGCTGCGCCTGCTCGACTCGGGGGTCGTGCACGTCGGCGCCCTGGTGCGGCTCAGCCCGCTCAGCACGGTGCACACGGTCGGGTTCGCGCTCACCGTGGACGGGGCGACCGAGCCCGTGGCCCGCAAGGTGGTCGCGCTGGAGGAGGTCGACTGCCTCGCGACGGGCCTGGGCTGGTGCAACGCGATCGGCACCGTGCGGGCCGCCTCTCAGGAGGAGGTGTTCGCCGCCCTGGAGAGGCTGCGCGAGCTGCCCGGGGTCCGCGCGGTGGAGTCGTGGGCGCACCTGCACGCGGTCAAGGAGGAGAACGACCTGGCGCTCCCCCGCTGAGCGGCCCCGGCCGCCCGGCGACGCCCTCCGTCCGTCAACGGTCAGCGGCCGGGACCGCCACCTCCTCCGTCCGCCCGTGCGGAGCCGGGGCGGGGGCTAGGGCCTGTACCCGCCTTTCTCGCTGCGTTTCGGCAGCCCCGGCTGGAAACCCGCCAGGTCGTCGATGACGCTCTCCACCAGCAGGTCGATCCGGTCCCGCTGGACGTACTTCCACGTTCCCTGCCGGTCCTGCCATGCCCACGACCAGCCCTGCTTGAGGCCGATGGGGGCGTTGCCGAGGTAGGCGGGACCGATCAGGGCCCGTTCGACGTCCGCGCCGCGGGTCCAGGGGAAGCGCCGCCATTCCAGGGTGAAGGCCAGTCCTCGCTGGCTGAGGAACGCCTCACGGGCCTCGGCGAAGGGATTGGGACGAGGGTTGGCGTTCATTCGACGCTGTTCTGTTTCGTTCATGATCCCAGCGTCCGACCGAAACCCCAGGTTGCACAGCGTCTGATCGGATTCCGCTGTTTCACGGCTAGAGGTGGGACGCTGTGGCTACCATCTGGGATATGACGGGATCTGACTTTGCATCCACTCTCACGCGGTACCGAGACGTTGCGGGATTCACGCAGAGCCAGCTTGCAGTCAGAGCACGGACGTCTTCGTCTTCCGTGTGCCGTTGGGAGGGCGGTTCCGTCCTACCCAAGCGCCGAAACGCGGAGCTTCTGGACGAAGCGCTCGAAGCGAAGGGCAGGCTGTTCGCGCTGTGGCTCACGGCCACGGGTGGGAAGTCAGTCCCCGAATGGGGATTGGACGTCGCGGAGTTGGAAGCGTCGGGGTTGTCGGTTGAGTGGGTTTGTCCGCTTCCCGCTGTCCCGGGGATCTTGCAGTCACCGAAGTACGCGCGGACCGTTTTCGAAGAAGCCCAACCCTTCCTGCCCGCAAAGGAACTGGACAGGTTGACCAGGATTCGCTGTGAACGGCTCGACCAGGTTCCGGAACTGAAGGTGGTCGCGGTCTTTCCCGTGTCGGCGCTGACGACGTTTCCCCAGGAAGCGCGCTCGGAGCAAGCAGGCCACCTGTTGCGGTTGGCGGAGTCGGGGCGCGTGCGCGTGCTGGTGATCCCGGAAGGGACGTTGCTGGTGGGGTTGCCGTCCCCGTTGCTGGTCTTCCGGATGCGGGATGGTTCCACGGTGGCAAGCAGCGATCATGCAAACGGGAATATCGTGTACCGGGAAGGCGACGGGCTGGACAGGCTGACGGAACTGGTCAAGCGGTTCATGCAGTCCGCGCTTCCCGACAGGGAAAGCCGGAAAGTATTGGAAGAGCTACTTTGAGTGATCGCGAGTTCCACAAGTCGAGCTACAGCAGCACCAGCGGGCAGTGCGTAGAGGTCAGCGAAGGACGGGACACCTTGGTTCGCGACACTCAGCACCGGGACAAGGCGACCCTGACGTTCCCCGCGTCGGAGTGGCGCGCGCTGCTGACCGCCGCACGCTAGCGCTCCGCGCTCCGGCCCCCGTCTCACAGAGGCGGGGGCGTTCCTGCCACCAACCGTTCCCCGCGCGCTGGGTGCCAACAACCTCCCCCACCGCTCCAATGTGTGCCACGAACGGCACGGGCTGCCCGGGGTCCGCGCGGTGGGGTCGTGGGCGCACCTGCACGCGGTCAAGAAGAAAAACAACCTGGCGCTCCCCCGCTGAGGGGCCCCGGCCGCCCGGCCCGGGACGCCGGCGCGGGGCCGCCCCTGGGCGCCACCCGCGCCCCCGCGGCCCGGGTTGCTCACCCGGACGTCCCACCATCGGACGGTCAGTGCCAGAATGCGCAGTGTGAGACACCAGCACTCGGACAACGCAGACCCCGCCCAGGACTCCCCGGCGGTCAGCCCGCCCAAGACCAGCGCGGCCGGACTCCCCGCCGTGCTCAACAGCCTCCGCCAGCTCAACGAGCACACCGGTGTACGGCGCGGGCTGCCCGCCATGCTCGCGATCAACCAGAAGCGCGGTTTCGACTGCCCCGGCTGCGCCTGGCCCGAGGGGGACAAACGGCACCGGGCCGAGTTCTGCGAGAACGGCGCCAAGGCGGTCGCGGAGGAGGCCACGGCCACGGCGCTGACCGGGGAGTTCTTCGCCGCGCACCCGATCTCCGAACTGGCCGGGCGGTCCGGGTACTGGCTGGGCCAGCAGGGCCGCCTCACCGAGCCGCTGTACCTGGCCGAGGGCGCCACCCACTACGAGCCGGTCAGCTGGGAGCGCGCGCTGGACCTGGTCGCCGAGGACCTGCGAGGGCTGGACTCCCCGGACCAGGCGGTGTTCTACACCTCCGGGCGCACCAGCAACGAGGCGGCGTTCTGCTACCAGTTGTTCGCCCGCGCGCTCGGCACCAACAACCTCCCCGACTGCTCCAACATGTGCCACGAGTCGTCCGGTTCGGCCCTGACCGAAACCCTGGGCGTGGGCAAGGGCAGCGTGTCCCTGGAGGACCTGCGCGAGGCCGACCTCATCATCGTGGCCGGGCAGAACCCCGGCACCAACCACCCCCGCATGCTCACCGCCCTGGAGCGGGCCAAGAAGTCCGGGACGCGGATCGTCACCGTCAACCCGCTGCCCGAGGCGGGGATGCGCGAGTTCCGCAACCCCCAGCACGCGGGCGGTCTGCTGGGGCGCGGCACCGAGCTGACCGACCTGTTCGCGCAGGTGCGGCTGGGCGGCGACCTCGCCCTGTTCTCCGCCCTCAACCGCCTGCTGCTGGAGGCCGACGAGCGCGGTGAGCCGGTCCTGGACCGGGAGTTCGTCTCGACCCACACCCACGGGTTCGAGCAGTTCGCCAAGGCGCTGCTGGCCGAGTCCGACGAGGAGTTCTGGGCGCGCACCGAGCGCGACACCGGCCTGGAGCGGGAGCTGGTCGAGCGCATCGCCGCGATGGTCACCTCCTCGGAGCGGATCGTGGTGTGCTGGGCGATGGGGCTGACCCAGCACCGGCACTCGGTGCCCACCATCCGCGAGGTGGTCAACTTCCTGCTGCTGCGCGGCAACGTGGGCCGCCCCGGCGCGGGCGTGTGCCCGGTGCGCGGCCACTCCAACGTGCAGGGCGACCGCACGATGGGAATCTTCGAGCGCCCGGCCGAGGAGTTCCTGGACGCCCTGGGCGCCGAGTTCGGCTTCGCGCCGCCGCGTGAGCACGGGTACGACACCGTCAACGCCATCCGCGCCATGGCGCGCGGCGACGTGCGGGTGTTCTTCGCGATGGGCGGCAACTTCGTCGCGGCCACCCCGGACACGCTGGTGACCGAGGACGCCATGCGTCGGGTGGGGCTGACGGTGCACGTGTCCACCAAGCTGAACCGCTCGCACGTGGTGACGGGGACGCGGGCGCTGATCCTGCCCGCGCTGGGGCGCACCGACCGCGACCTGCGCGACGGCGAGCCGCGGTGGGTGACGGTGGAGGACTCCATGGGCAAGGTGCACGCCTCCCACGGCGTGCTGGCGCCGCTGTCACAGGGCATGCGCTCGGAGGTGGACATCGTCTGCGACCTGGCCGGGCGGGTGCTCGGCGACTTCCCGGTGGCGTGGTCGGAGCTGACCGACTACGACCGGGTGCGCGAGCACGTGGCCGCGGTCGTGCCGGGGTTCGAGGACTTCAACGCCCGCGCGCGCAGGCCCGGCGGATTCACCCTGCCGCACGCCCCGCGCGACGACCGGCGCTTCCCCACCGCGACCGGGCTGGCCAACTTCACGGTGAACGGCACGTACGCGCCGGAGGTCCCCGAGGGGCGGCTGCTGTTGCAGACGCTGCGCTCGCACGACCAGTACAACACCACCGTGTACGGCCTCGACGACCGGTACCGGGGCATCACCGGCGGCCGCCGGGTGGTCCTGGTCAACCCCGAGGACGCCCGGGACCTGGGGCTGGTCGACGGCGCCTACACCGACATCGTGAGCGAGTGGCACGACGGCAGGGAGCGGCGCGCGGCGCACTTCCGGGTGGTGCACTACCCGACCGCGCGCGGGTGCGCGGCCTCCTACTTCCCGGAGACGAACGTGCTGGTGCCGTTGGACTCCACGGCCGAGGTGAGCAACACGCCGACGTCGAAGTCGGTGGTGGTGCGCTTCGAACCCGACTCCGGGGCCGTCTGACCCTGTGACCGGAAGGGTGCGCCGGCCCGCCCCCTTCACCGCAGGTCAGGCCGCACGCATCACACCGGGAACACTTCCGGTCAGCCTGCTGAGGCGCGCCCTGCCGTCCGGGTCCCGGGGCGCTCCCGGGACCCGGCGGGGCCGTCAGGCCTTGCGGGCGACGCCGCAGTACTGGTCGGCCGCGACGATCTCGCCCACCTCCGTGGCGTCGGGCCGCCAGAAGGGCGCCGAGACCACGCCGGGCTCCAGCAGGTCGAGCCCGTCGAAGAAGCCCGCGATCTCCTCGGGACTGCGCAGGTGGTAGGGCAGGGGCGCGGTCTCGTTCCAGCGCCGGGACGCCTCGATCATCGGTTCGCTGGTGTCGGTCCCGTCGCACATGGCCAGGAAGCTGCCCGGGGGCAGCGCGTCCACGTAGGCGCGCACGGTGGCGTAGGCCCGGGCGTTGTCGGGGGTGTGGCCCATGGTGCCCAGGATGGTGAGCGCGATGGGCCGGTCGAAGTCCAGGTGGGCGGCGGCCGCCTTGAGGACTTCCTCGGGCTCGTGCAGGTTGGCGTCGACGTAGTGGACGTCCCCCGCCCCCTCCCCGACCAGCAGCGCGCGGGCGTGCGTGAGCACCAGCGGGTCGTTGTCCACGTAGACCACGCGGGCGTCGGGGGCGGCGGCCTGGGCGACCTCGTGGGTGTTGTTGTGCGTGGGCAGCCCGGTGCCCACGTCCAGGAACTGGCGGACGCCCTCCTCGCGGGCCAGGTGGGTGACCGCGCGGATAAGGAACTCCCGGTCGGCGCGGGCCGCGGTGACCATCTCCGGGTAGGCCTGGAGCACGTAGTCGCCGACCTCGCGGTCGGCCGGGTAGTTGTCCTTGCCTCCCAGCCAGTAGTTCCACACCCGGGCGGAGTGTGCCACGGTGGTGTCGATGGGGGGTGTGTCCGTCATGATGTGCCCTCTCACGGGAAGCGTGGTTATCACCCGCATTGTCCTGCTCGCGGAAAGCGCCACGCAAGCGAAAACGCCGTGTACGCGGGCGTTCGCGAACAACGATCGCCTTCGCCCGTCCCCCGTCCGGTCCCTCACCCCGCCCCCGCCGGACCCCCGCGCGCGCGGCCGTCCGGCGGACGGTGCCCCTGCCCCGATCGCGTCCCCCGGCGTGCGGGCGTCCTTGGGCCCACTCGTACGCTGGTGCGATGCCAGCGATCTATCTGATCCGCCACGGGAAGGCCTCCCCCGAGGCGGAGGACTACGACGAGTTGAGCCCGACCGGCTACGAGCAGGCACGCCTGCTGGGCGCCGAACTCCGGCGGCGCGGGCCCCGGGTGGGCCGTGTGGTGACCGGCGCGCTGCGCCGCCAGCGCCAGACGGCGGCCGCGGCCCTGGCCGAGGCGGGTCTGGTTCTGGAGCCGGTCGGCGACGAGCGGTGGAACGAGTACGACCACCTCGGCCTGCTGGGCGCCCACCCGGTCGCGACGGGCTCGCTCCAGGAGCGGCTCGACGCCTCCCTGACCTCGTGGATCGAGGCCGGGGGCAGCGGCCCGGGCACCTGGGAGGGCTTCCGGGCCGGGGTCCGGCAGGCGCTGGACGACCTGGTCGCCGGGCTCGGCAAGGGGGAGACCGCACTGGTCTTCACCTCCGCCGGGGTGATCGCGACGGTGTGCTCGACCCTGCTGGGCACGGCGCCCGCCGGGTTCCTGGCCCTGAACCGCGTGGTGGTCAACGGTTCGGTGAGCAAGCTGCTGCACGGCCGGGGCGGCACGCGGCTGCTGTCCTTCAACGACCACGCCCACCTGGAGCAGGGCGGTCCCGCGCTGATGACCTACCGCTGAACGCACGTGCCGCCCGACGCGCGCACGATACAAACCGACCAGTCGGTACTGCTTGTTCGACGGGGAGCGGCCGGTCCCCGCCCGTGGGCGCGTCCGCCGCGCACAGCCCCACGCCCCCCGGCCCCGACCGGCCCCGGCCCGCGGGGGCGCCCCCCCGGGCCGCCTCACGGCGAGGCGCCGGGAACCGGTGCGGTCGTGCGGCTCAGCCCGCCTGGGCGCCGTCCGCCTCCCGGCGCTCGGCGTCGCGCCGCAGCACCGCGCGCAGGGCCAGCTCGTAACCGAAGACCCCGCACCCGGCGACGTAGCCCGCGGCCACCGGCGCGGTCACCGACGTGTGCCGGAACTCCTCGCGGGCGTAGATGTTGGAGATGTGCACCTCCACCACGGGCGCCTCGACCGCGTCGATCGCGTCGCGCAGCGCGATGCCGTAGTGCGCGTAGGCGCCGGGGTTGAGCACCACCCCGGCCCAGCCGCGCGCGGCGTGGATCCGGTCCACCATCACGCCCTCGCTGTTGCTCTGCGCGCACACCACGTGCACGCCCAGCTCCTCGCCGAGGGAGACCACGCGCCGCTCGACCTCCGCCAGGGTGGTGGTGCCGTACTGCCCGGGGTCGCGGGTGCCCAGCAGGTTGAGGTTGGGGCCGTTGAGCAGCAGGACGGTGCGGGAGGGGTCGGACACAGCGGACATGCGGGTCAGCGCTCCTTCTCAAGTCGGTGGCAGCAAGCTTAGGGCTCGGACGGCCGCGTGGCCCCGGCCACCCCTGAGTCCCGCGAACCGGGTAGCATACCGACCAGTCGGTCCACGATCCCAAGGAGGCGACCCGTGGCGTCCACGCTGCTGTCCACGCGCGACCTGCACTTCCTGCTCTACGAGTGGCTCGACACCGAGGCGCTCACCAGCCGCCCCCACTACGCCGACCACTCCCGCGAGACCCTCGACGCCGCGCTGGAGCTGGCCGAACGCGTGGCCACCGACCACTTCGCGCCGCACAACAAGGCGGGCGACGCCAACGAGCCCCGCTTCGACGGCGAGCGCGTCCACGTCATCCCCGAGGTGAGAAAGGCTCTGGAGGTCTACGCCGAGACCGGGCTGAGCGCCGCCGGGATGCCCGCCTCCGTGGGCGGCGCCCAGATCCCGCACGTGGTCTCCAGCGCGTGCGGCGCCTACTTCCAGGCCGCCAACCTGGGCACCTCGGCCTACCCCTTCCTCACCTCCGGCAACGCGCGCCTGCTCCTGGCGCACGGCAGCCCCGAGCAGGTCGACACCTGGGTGCGCCCCATGGTGGAGGGGCGCTTCACCGGGACCATGTGCCTGTCCGAGCCGCAGGCGGGCAGCTCGCTGGCCGACATCACCACCCGCGCCGAGGAGGACGGGGAGGGCGGCCACCGGCTGTTCGGCAACAAGATGTGGATCTCGGCGGGCGACCACGAGCTGACCGAGAACATCGTGCACCTGGTGCTGGCCAAGATCCCCGGCGGCCCGCCCGGGGTCCGGGGCATCTCCCTGTTCGTCGTGCCCAAGTACCTGCTGGAGCCCGACGGGTCGGTCGGCGAGCGCAACGACGTCGTGCCCGCCGGGCTCAACCACAAGATGGGCTACCGGGGCACCGTCAACGCGCTGCTCAACTTCGGCGAGGGCCGCCACACCCCCGGCGGGCGGCCGGGCGCGGTCGGCTACCTGGTCGGCGAGCCCCACCAGGGGCTGAAGTACATGTTCCACATGATGAACGGGGCCCGGATCGGGGTGGGCGCGGGCGCCGCCGCCGTCGGCTACACCGGCTACCTCAAGTCGCTGGCCTACGCCCGCGAGCGCCTCCAGGGCCGCCCGCTGGGCGACAAGGACCCCGAGCGGCCGCAGGTCCCCATCATCGGCCACACCGACGTGCGCCGGATGCTGCTCGCCCAGAAGAGCTACGTCGAGGGCGCGCTCGCCCTGGTGCTGTACTGCGCCCGGCTGGTGGACGAGACCGCCAGCGCCGGGGACGAGGAGGCGCGCGCACGGGCCCACCTGCTGCTGGACGTGCTCACACCGATCGCCAAGAGCTGGCCCTCCCAGTGGTGCGTGGAGGCCAACAGCCTGGCCATCCAGGTGCACGGCGGGTACGGGTACACGCGCGAGTACGACGTGGAGCAGCACTACCGGGACAACCGGCTCAACCCGATCCACGAGGGGACCCACGGCATCCAGGCCCTGGACCTGCTGGGGCGCAAGGCGGTGCTCGACGGCGGATCCCGGCTGTCGCTGCTGGTGGAGACGGCGCGCGCGACGGCGGAGCGGGCCCGGGAGCTGGGCGGCCGCGAGGCCGAGTACGCGGAGCTGCTGTCGGACGCCCTGGACCGGACCGTGCGCACGGCCGCCGAGGCCTGGGCCGGGGGCGACCCGGCGGTGGCGCTGGCCAACGCCACCCCCTACCTGGAGGCGGTGGGGCACGTGGTGGTCGCCTGGATGTGGCTGGAGCAGCTGGTGGCCGCGCACGGGCGCGAGGGCGGCTTCTACGAGGGCAAGCGCGCCGCGGCGGCGTACTTCTTCCGGCACGAGCTGCCGCGCACCGGACCGCAGTTCGACCTGGTGGCCTCCCGCGACCGCACGGTGCTGGACGTCTCGCCCGACGTCCTCTGAAGGCGGAGGAAGGCGGAGGAGGGCCGGGAACGCGTCGTCCCCGGCCCCCGTTCAGCCCCTGGCCGGGCGGAGCCGTTCGGCCTCGGGCACGTCCAGGACGAAGACGCGGCCCAGGTCGGCCTCCTCGTAGCCGAGGTCGATGTTGGCCACCCGCATCCGCTCGGGGCTGACCTCCACGATCCGCACCCTGATCGGCTCCTCTCGCCCGGGGACGCTCAGCAGCCAGGGGTCGGCCAGGTAGGCCAGTCCCCGGGCGTCCAGGACGGCGCGAGCGGAGTCCTCGTCACCGGGGCCGTCGAGCGGACGGCCGAAGGGGGTGACCGGACGGTACCGCCCCTCCCCCACGGGTTCGAGGTAGCCGAGCACCTCGCCGTCCTCGTCGCGGCGGTGGGCGGGCCAGTGCGCGGGGATCACGCGTCCTCCTTCTGGTCGAGCCGATGGCGTGCGTAGAACGCCATGGCCTCGTGCTGGTAGTCGGCGAGCCCCGGGGCGAAGCCCTCGTAGACCTCGCGCCAGGGCCCCTTCTCGGCGTAGGCCCGGCCCAGGTTCTCGAACGCGCCCGCGTCGGGCGTCCACGCCCACATCCGGCTCACCGTCAGGTAGTGGACGTGCACCTCGGCCTGGACCGCCGGGTCGTCGGGCGGGATCCCCGCGACCAGGTGGGCGGCCATGCGCCGCAGCTGGTCCGCGGCCTCGTCGCGGCCCCGCGCCCAGTCGTCCCCGGTCATCCCCTCCGCGGTCCGCCGCGCCCGCTCCCACGTGCGCGGCCACTCGACGCGGGCCCGCTCGCTGTAGACGGACGCGTCGAACCCTGCGAACAGGTCCTCGGGATGGTCCACGGCCTTCATGGCGTCTGCCTCCTCCAGTGCGTCGACGGTGCGGCGCACGGTGGCGACGAGGGTGTCGACGCGGTCCCGCTCGGCCAGCAGGCCGCGCAGGTGGTCGCGCAGCGCTCCGGCCCGGTCCCCGCGCTCGTCCAGCGCACGGGCGATGTCGGACAGTCCCATGCCCAGCTCGCGCATCACCAGGATGCTCTGGAGGCGCAGGAGCTGGCCGTGCCCGTAGTGGCGGATCCCGCCGGGCCCGGTCCGCTCCGGCTCCAGCAGGCCGATCCGGTGGTAGTGCCGCAGGGCGCGGGAGGTGACGCCGCTCATACGACACACCTCACCCATCGACCAGGACATCGCGGTCTCTCCCTCGTCGGGCCGGTCCCTCCGGCCCGGGGAACGACGTTAGGCGTTGACGCTACGTCAACCGCAACGCGTTCTCACCCGGTTTTCCGGCGGCCGGTCCCCGTCCGGGAAAACCGCTTCGGCGCGGGCGGGGTCCTGTGCCAGGCTGGCCCCATGTCCGACCCTCGTTCCGCACTGCTGCGCTGGCAGTTCGACTTCACCTGGTCCCTGTTCGAGTACCACCTGGAGCGCCTGGAGCCCGGCGACCTGCTCTGGGAGCCCGGTCCCCTGTGCTGGACGGTGCGCCGGGACGGGGACGGCCGGTGGGTGCCGGACTGGGCGGACACCGAACCCGACCCCGTGCCCGTCCCGACCGCGGCCTGGGTCACCTGGCACATCGGCTGGTGGTGGTCGACGGCCCTCGACCACCTGCGGGGGCGCGTTCCGCGCGAGCGCGAGGAGGTCCGCTGGCCGGGCCCGGAGGAGGCGGCCGACTGGCTGCGCGAGCTGCGGACGTAGTGGCTGGCGGTGCTGGAGGGGCTCACCGGCCCGGACCTGGACGCCCCCGCCGCGTTCCCCTGGCCGCCGGACTCGGGTCTGGCGGTCGAGCACACGGCCGCCTGGGTCAACGGCGAGCTGATGAAGAACGTGGCCGAACTCGGTCAGCTGCGGCTGCTGCGCGCCGCGCGGCGTCCGACGCCTGAGAGGCGCCCGCGACGGGCGCGCGGGGCGCCGGGCCCCGCGCGGTCCCTCTAGCGGCGGGCCGGACCGCTGGCCAGCGCGACCAGGGCGCCGAGCACCGACAGGGACGCCAGCAGCAGGAACACCGCCGGATAACCGCCCAGGGGTCCGGCCAGCAGCGCGCACGCCCCCGGAGCCAGGGCCATGGTGAGCATGAGCGGGGTGTGCATGATGCCGTTGAGCGTGGTGTAGTGCTCCTCCCCCCAGCGGTCCGCCACGGCCGTGGCCTGGAGCAGGGTGAGCACGCCCCGCGCGGCGCCCACCAGCGCCGCGGCGGCCATGACCAGGACCAGCGGTCCGCTGACCAGGGCGATCAGGCCGGTCGCCCCGGCGCAGGCCAGGAGTACGGTCGCGATCCGGTGCACCGCCCCGCTGCGCCGCGCCAGCGGGGCGTAGACGAGGCGGCCCAGCACCTGGCCCACGCCCACGACGCCGAGCGCCCAGGCGGCCTCGGCGGTGCCGAACCCGCGTCCCTCCATGAGCGGGACGATGCCGACCACGACCGCGTACACGGTGAGGCTGCCCAGGGCGAGCGCCGTGGTCAGCGCCCAGAACGCGCCGCTGCGGACCACCCCGCGCACCGTCCGGCGGTCCCCGGCCCGGTCGTCGGTGCCGCCGGGGGTCCAGGGCGGGGTCAGGGCCAGGGCGTGCAGCGGGACCACCACCAGCACCAGGACCAGGGCGAGGACGAGGTAGGCGCCGCGCCAGCCGACCAGCGCCTCCAGGGCGGCGGTCAGCGGGGCGAAGACGGTGCTGGCCAGCCCGCCGACCAGTGTGAGGATGGTGAGCGCCCGGACCCTGCCCGTCCCGTACCAGCGGGTCAGGGCGGCGAAGGCGGGCGGGTAGGAGAGCCCGGCCACGGCGATTCCGGCCGCCTGCCAGGCCGCGCCGAAGAACCACAGGTTCGGGGCCAGCGCGAGTCCGGCGACGGCGACCGCGCCCAGCAGGGCCGCCGCGGTCATCACCAGGCGGGGGCCGCGCACGCGCAGCCAACGGGCCACCAGGGGTCCGCCCAGCCCGGCCACGACCTGGGATCCGGAGAACAGGGCGATGACGGCGGGCAGGGACCAGCCGGTGTCCTCGGCGATGGCGGGTGCCAGCACGGGGAAGGCGTAGAACAGCACTCCCTGGCTGGCGGTGACGGTGACGCACAGGGCGGTCAACGCCCTGCGCGCGTCCGTGTCGGAGGGTGCCCGGCCGGGCGCGCGAAGGGGTCGGTGGGTCATGCGCGCCGTCCGCGCGGTGTCGGTCGGGTTCTCGGAGGAAGCGGGGGAACGGGGGCAGGGTTCCGTTGCGCTTGCACGGGGGGACTCCTCGCCCTGGGAAGGGCAGACCCAGGGATCGAACGGACAGGTGACGCGTTCGTGTACATACCCGTGCTACTACACCGAGTATTCACCGAATGACCATCTGTCGCTTACCTGGAATTCCAGCTTTTGTCCCCGAAATCCCCACCGGGGCCTGGCCCCACGCGGGCAGGCGGGGGCCGTCCCCGGGGAGACGCCGCACCCGGGGTCGCGGGGAGGCGTCCGCCCGGAACACGGCGCGGGCCCGGACATCGCCGGGGAGACCCCCGTACCAGGAGCCCGAACGGCCCGGACGGCCCAGGCGGCCCGAACGCCCCCGGCGGCCCAGGCCGCTCAGCCCACGTAGCGCCGCGCCCGCGACTCCCTGCGGGGCGCCTCCAGCGTGCGCAGACCGCGCTCCACCCGCGGCGGGACCGGCGCGCGCTCCCTCAGCACCCAGGGCAGCCCCCCGAGGGCCTCGGCGACGGCCATCGCGCTCGGCAGGTCGCGCGGCACCGACCGCAGCACCGACCAGGTGTGCCGCCACGCCCCGTCCAGCGGACGCCGCAGCCACGCGGTCCACAGGGTGTTGCGGATGCCCAGGCGCCGCCTTCGGGTGGGGTCGCGCACCGGCGACGCGGCGTGGTGGGCGACCGTGTCCTCGTCCCAGCACATCCACCACCCGGCGGCGGCCAGGTCCAGCGCCAGCAACTCCTCCTCCCCGCCCATCCACAGGCGCCGGGAGAAGCCCCCCGCCTGCCAGAAGGCGCGGACGCGGAACACGGTGACCCCGGCGAGCACCCCCAGCAGGGCGGGACCGGGCAGCCAGTCCGGCCCGGGCACCGGCGAGTGGCGCAGCTCCGGGGTGATGGGGTCCTCGCTCCCCGCGGGCTCGACGATCAGCCGCGCCGTGACCGACCCCAGCCCGGGGTGGGCGTCCAGCAGGTCGGCGGCCCGCTCCAGGGAACCCGGATCCCACCAGGTGTCGTCGTCGCAGAAGGCGACGTAGGGCGTCTCCAGGGCCTCCACCCCGATGTTGCGGCCCACCGAGCCCAGGTTGGCCCCCGCCCGGACGAGCCGCACCCACCCGTGGCGTTCGGCGACGGCCGCGGCCGTGCCGTCGCCCGAGGCGTTGTCCACGACGACGGTCGGCGGCGGCCCCGGCAGGTCCGCCAGCCGGTCCAGGGTGCGCAGCAGCTCCTCCCGGCGGTCGCGGGTGATGACCACGACGCCGACGCGGGCGCTCCGGCTCATGCCTCCTCCAACAGGGACAGGTCGCGTTCCACGTGCGCGGGCACCGGGCGGCGCCGGGCCAGTACGGCGGGCAGGACCCGCAGCGCCCCGGTCAGGGCGCCGCGCGAGACGGGGTCGCGCAGCGAGCGCCCCGCCAGCCGGGCCGTGCGCGCCAGGGCCAGGCCGGGGCGGCGGCGCAGCCAGACCGTCAGGAGGGCGTTGCGCTCCTCCAGCGTGCGCCGCCACAGGCCGGGCGGGCGCACCGAGGACGGGTGGTGGTGCACGCGCACGTGCTCCAGGTGGCACAGCTCCCAGCCCGAGGCCGCCAGGTCCTGGGCCAGGAGGGCCTCCTCACCGGCGAAGAACAGCAGGTGGTTGAAGCCGCCCGCCTCCGTGAAGGCCTCGCGCCGCACCACGGCGGCGCAGGCCAGGAAGCCGAGGATCCGCGGGCCGGGCAGGCCGTCGCCGTCCGGGAGCGGGCTGTGGGCCAGCGCCCCGTTGACCGGGTCCGGCCGCCCCTCCTCGCCGACGAACACCGACGCGGCGACCAGCCCCAGACGCGGGTGGGCGTCCAGGGCGTCGGCCGCCGCCTCCAGCGCCCCCGGCGCCCACCAGGAGTCGTCGTCGCAGAAGGCGACGTAGGGCGTCCGGGCGCGCGCCACCCCGGTGTTGCGGGCGACGCAGCCGGTGTTGCGGTCCTGGCGCACGAGTTCGACGTCGGGGAAGCCCTCGCGCACGGCCTCGGCGGTGCCGTCGCTGGAGGCGTTGTCCACGACCACCACGGGCGGCCGGGGCTCCAGCCGTTCCAGGTGCCCCAGCGTACGCAGCAGTTCTTCGCGTCGGTCGCGGGTGGCCACCACCACGGTGACCCGTGAGCGCTCCGGATTCCCCACGCTGGTCCTCTCCCCCTTCTCGTGTCCCGGCCGTCCCACACATCACACCGGCACCCTTTCCGGTCCGAACGTCAGTTGGCGGGCGCGGCCCCCTCGGACAGGTCCTCGTAGCGGTCGCGCTGGTCCACGAAGTAGGCGACGGTGCGGCGCAGCCCCTCGTCCAGCCGGATGCGCGGCCTCCAGCCCAGGGCCCCCTCGGCCAGGCGGATGTCGGGGCGCCGGAAGTGCGGGTCGTCCTCGGGGCGCTCGACGAAGGTGATCTCCGACCGCGTCCCGGTGACGCTGAGGACGACGCGGGCCAGGTTCAGCACGGACAGCTCCTCGTCGCTGCCGATGTTGACCGGCCCCGTCGCCTCGCTGTCGGCCAGGGCGATCAGGCCCCGCACGGTGTCGTCCACGTAGCACAGCGACCGCGTCTGGTGGCCGTCGCCCGCCACCGTCAGCGGCCTGCCCTCCAGCGCCTGGTTGACGAAGGTGGGCACCATGCGGCCGTCGTCGGCGCGCATGCGCGGCCCGTAGCAGTTGAAGATGCGGGCGATGCCCACGTCGGCCCCGCGGGCGCGGTGGTGGGCCATGGTCAGCGACTCGGCGTAGCGCTTGGCCTCGTCGTAGACGCTGCGCGGGCCGACCGGGTTGACGTTGCCCCAGTAGGTCTCGCGCTGCGGGTACTCCAGCGGGTCGCCGTACACCTCGCTGGTGGAGGCCAGGACCAGGCGGGCGCCGTACCGCTCGGCGCACTCCAGCGCGTTGCGGGTGCCCAGGCTGCCCACCTCCAGCGTCTCCACCGGCAGACGAAGGTAGTCCGGCGGCGACGCGGCCGAGGCCAGGTGGAACACCGTGTCCACGGGTTCCTCCAGTGTGAACGGTTCGGTGAGGTCGGCCTCCATCAGCTCGAACCAGGGGTGCCCGGCCAGGTGCGCCACGTTCTGCGCCCGGCCGGTGGCGAAGTTGTCCAGGCACACCACGCGTGTGCCCCTCTCCAGCAGTCGCTCGCACAGATGGGAGCCGAGAAACCCGGCGCCACCGGTGACCAGGGCCCTTCCTCTCGACGCGTACTCGCGCATCGTCGCCCACCTCCTCGGATGGTCTCACCGCTTACCTGGGTGCTGTTTCCCGGCCGATCAGGGCCAGGACGTCTCCTGCGAGGGGCAGATCACCATCTCTCGCACCTCGCAGCCGGGCGGCTGGCTCAGCGCGAACACCACCGCGCGGGCCACGTCCTCGGGCGCGTTGAGCTTGGCGTCCGGGCCCGGCTTGTACTGGTCGGGCCGGTCGTCGAAGAAGGAGGTGCTCATGCCCCCGGGGACCAGGAGCGTCACCCCGACCTGTCCGGCGAGCTCGGCGGCCAGCGCCCGGGTGAAGCCCACGACCCCGAACTTGGAGGCGCAGTAGGCGGTGGCGTCGCTGAGCGCGCGCAGGCCGAGCGTGGAGGCGCAGTTGACCACCGTGCCCCGGGAGGCGCGCAGGTGCGGCAGGGCGGCGCGGGTCACGGCGGCGGTGCCGATGAGGTTGACCTGGATGACCCGCTCCCAGTCCTCGGCGGACACGTCGGTGAGCGTGCCGCAGGCGTCGGTCCCGCCCGCGTTGACCAGGGCGTCGACGCGTCCGTGCTGGACGCTGACCTGCTGCACGACGCGTTCGACCGCCTCGCGGTCGGCCAGGTCCACCTGATGGAAGGAGAAGTCGTTGCCGGGGTGCTGCCGGTCCAGGATGATCGGGTGGCCGCCCCCGTCGGCCACGGCCTGCGCGGTGGCCGCTCCCAGGCCCGAGGATCCTCCGGTGATCAGCGTGTTTCCGAGTGGGCGCATCTGTCTCCCTCGTTCTCCGTCGTCGTTCGTCTGTCGTTCCCGGGCGCCGGGGCAGGGGCGTCCGGTCTCGGTGGTGCTCAGCGGGCGGGCACTCCGTCGCGGCCCCGGCCGCGTATGCGGGTGATCAGCCCGGTCGTGGAGTGGCCGGGTACGAGGGGCACGGTGACCACCTCTCCCCCGGCCCGCCGCACGACGGGCGTCTCGGGCAGGTCCTCCACGTCGTAGTCGCCGCCCTTGACCCACACGTCGGGCCGCAGCTCCTCCAGAGCGCGCACGGGCGTGTCCTCGCCGAAGAGGACCACCTCGTCCACGCAGTCGAGCGCGCTCAGCACGCGGGCGCGGTCGTGTTCGGCGACCACCGGACGGCCGCTGCCCTTGAGCGCGCGCACGGAGGCGTCGTTGTTGAGCAGGACCACGAGGCGGTCACCCAGGGCGCGGGCGCGGCGCAGCAGGTCTACGTGGCCCGCGTGCAGGACGTCGAAGCAGCCCCCGGTCGCCACGACCCGCTCCGCCCGGCGGCCCTGTCCCGCCGGGCTGCTCTGTCCCGTGCGGGGTCCGGGCACCGCGGCGGCGCGCGCCTCCCCTGCGGCGGGGCGCGGGGCGGCGTAGGCCGAGGCCCCGCCCCCGGCGACGAAGGCCGAGGCGGAGGCGACCCCGCGGCGGACGGCGTCACGCACGTCACCGCCGTCGGCGAGCGCCGTGGCGCACGCGGCGGCGAAGGCGTCCCCGGCGCCGCAGGTGTCCGTCGGCGAGTCGACGGGCGCGCCCGGCAGGAGGGCGCGTTCGCTCCCCGTGCCGGACCAGGTGGCGCCGCGCGCGCCGAGGGTGACGGCCACCGAGTGCACACCCCACGCCCAGGCCAGCTCCCCCGCCCGGCGCAGAGCCTGCTCGTCGGTGCCCCCGGAGACCCCGGCCTCGGCGGCGTTGGGCGTGGCCAGGCGGGTTCCGGGTACGGGATCGGCCCCGCGCGGGTGCGGGTCCCACACGAGCGGGACGCGCTGCGCGCAGGCAGCCAGGGCCCGGCGCACGGCGCGCTGGCGGGTGAGCCCGTGCCCGTAGTCGGCCACGAGCACGACCGCCGCCCCGGACAGGGCCTCGGCGATCTCCTCGGCGCGGGCGTCGAGTTCCACGCCGTCGCAGCCCTGATCCAGGCGGGCCACGGTGCGGCCGTTGGCCTGGACCCGGGTCTTGGTGGGCGTGTGCCCCATCAGGGGCAGCCCCACCAGCCGGACGCCCTCCCCCACGAGCGCGGCCAGGTCGTCGGCGGCCGCGTCGCGGCCCACCGCGGTGACCAGGACCACGTCGTGGCCGTCCTGCCGGGCGCGGCGTGCGGCCAGGGCCGCGCCGCCGGGCCGGTACCAGGCCTCGGGCTCCTCCAGCACGGGCGCGGGCGCGTCGGGGCAGTCGCGCCGGGACACGCCCCGCAGGTCCACGTCGAGCAGGGCGTCGCCGACCACCACCACGGTTCCCGCGCTCATGTGGCCGCCCTCCCCTCCGGGACGAAGACCCCGTGTGCGCGGGCGGCGACCTCGGCGTCCACCGCGGCGCAGAACACGTGGACCAGCGCCAGGTGGACCTCCTGCACGGTGGAGGTGCTGGGCGCGGGGACGGCGACCGTCTCCTCGCTGAGCGACTCCAGGGCGCTGGGTCCGGGGCCGGTCAGGGACCAGCAGGTGACGCCGAGCTCCTGCGCGGCCTTGGCCGCGGCGACGACGTTCTCGCTGTTGCCGCTGGTGGACATGCACACCAGCAGGTCGCCCGGGCGGGCGTGGGCGCGCAGCTGGCGCGCGTAGACCTGGTGGTAGCCGTAGTCGTTGGCGATGGCGGTGACGCTGGAGGTCTCCGCGTGCAGCGCGATGGCCGACAGGGGCTCGCGCTCGTCCTCGAAGCGTCCGGTCAGTTCGGCCGTCAGGTGCTGGGCCTCGGCCGCGCTGCCGCCGTTGCCGCAGGCGAACAGGCGCTGTCCCCCGCTCAGGGCGCGCGCGGCGCGGCGGCCCCACTCCTCGACGAGGGCCGCGTCCGTGCCGTCCAGCGCGGAGCTGAGCTGTCTCAGGTGGGTGTGCATCACTCCTCGCCTCCCCCGGTGGTGGTGGCGACCGGCGTGTTGCGTCCCGCGCGGGGCGCCGGGACGGCCGTTCCGGTCGCGGTCGCGGTCACGTGCAGGTAGCACTCCTCGGTGCGCCGGGCCACCTCCGCCCACGAGTAGCGCTCACGCGCCCTCTCGGCCGCGGCCTCGGCGAAGGAGGTCCTGGTCGCCCCGTCCGAGAGCAGCCAGCGCACGGCGCGGCCCAGCCGCTTGGGCGACCTGGCCGGGACGAGCAGGCCGGTCTCCCCGTGCACGACGGTGTCGACGTGGCCGCCCACGCGGGAGGCGACCACGGGGACGCCGCAGGCCATCGCCTCGACGGTGGAGATCCCGAACGGCTCGTACCAGGGCACGTTGACGGCCACGTCGGCCGATCTGAGCAGGGCGGGGACCTCGGCGCGGTCCACGCAGCCCAGGAAGCGGACCCGGTCGTCCACGCCCGCGCGCTCGGCGACCATGCGCAGCCGCACCGCCTCGGGCTGGGTCCACAGGCGTTCGCGGTCGGCTCCCCCGGCGATGACGAGTTCGGCCTCGGGCACCTCGGCCAGCGCGCGGATCACCGTGTCCACGCCCTTGCGCCGGACCAGGCGGCCCAGGCTGAGCAGGCGCGGGCGGTCGCCGCGCTCGGCGGCGGGGCCCTTCGCGGTGAAGCGGGAGGTGTCCACACCGCAGGGCACCACCGCCACGCGCGCGGGCGCGATCCCCCACTCGGCGAGTTCGCGCCGCTCCTCGGTGGAGGTGGCCACGACCATGTCGCACTGACCGGCCACGGCGCGCTCGGTCGGGACGCGCTCGACGGGGCTGGTGTCGTCCGTGCCCTGGTGGCGGCGCTTGACGGTGCCCAGGGCGTGGAAGGTCTGCAACACGGGCAGGTCCAGGGCCCCTGCCGCCCGCAGGGAGGCGAAACCGCTCATCCAGAAGTGGGCGTGGACGACGTCGGGCCGTTGGACGCGCCAGGCGGCCCGCAGCCGCTGCGCGAACTCGGGCATGTACCGGGGCAGCTCGTCCTTGCTGATCGGGGCCGCCGGTCCGGCGCGCACGTGCTCCACGCGCACGCCCGGACCCAGGGAGACGGTGTCGGGCCGCTCGGCGTCGGTGCGGCGCGTGTAGACCACGACCTCGTGTCCGCGCGCGGCGAGCGCCGCGGCCAGCTCGGCCACGTGGACGTTCTGGCCGCCCGCGTCCTCTCCGGTGATCGCCGCCAGCGGGCTGGCGTGTTCGGAGACCATGGCGATCCTCATGACGTCACCTCCTGTAGCACCCGGTCCCAGTCGTCGAGGAACCTGGTGAGCCCGTAGCGGCGCAGTGCCGCCGCCCGGGCGGCCTTGCCGGCACGAAGGGCGAGGTCGCGATCCTCATGGAACGCGCACAGCGCCTCCGCGAGTACTCGGGGGTCGGTCGAGACGGTGCCCGCCTCGGGCGGCACGGCCTCGTAGGCCTC
Organism: Nocardiopsis synnemataformans; assembly: GCF_965343085.1. Lineage (NCBI taxonomy): Bacteria > Bacillati > Actinomycetota > Actinomycetes > Streptosporangiales > Nocardiopsidaceae > Nocardiopsis > Nocardiopsis synnemataformans. The sequence goes on from NZ_CBDRFA010000018.1 coordinate 102,705, forward strand.
GGTGGTGCCCAGGGCGGCCACGGGCAGGCCGAGCATCATCGCCTCGATGAGGGACAGGCCGAGCGAGGTCCATCGCAGGGGGTGGGCGTAGGCGCGGCGGCGGGCGAGCTCGTCGTGCATGGCGCCCTGGGGCAGGTCCTCGTGGGCGCGCAGCCGCGGGGGCGCCAGGCCGAGGTGCTCGGAGATCCCGGCCACGCCCATGCCGAACAGGTCCAGGGGCACGCGCTCGGCGAGTGCGGGCAGCAGGTCGGTGCCGGTGAAGCGCCAGCGGCGCAGGGGCTCGTTGAGCACCACGCCCGTGCGGGCGATCTCGCCGGTGTAGCGGTACCCGGGGTCGGGCACGCCGTGTTCGACCACACGGGTGGGCGCGCGCCCGCAGTCCCAGAACAGGTCGTTGAAGTGGGTGACGTGGACGACGGGGATGTCGTCGCGGTCGGCGACGGGGTGCCGCGTGACCGGCACGTCCTGGCGCGGGGTGTTGTGCTCGACGTAGACGGCGGGCACGTCCCGGCCCGGTACGCGACCCAGGAGCTCCTCGGCCAGGGCGATCTCGTGCGGTCGCTGGAGGATCACCAGGTCGGGCTCGCTGTCGCGCACCGCCTGCGGGGACAGTTCCTCGGCGTTGGCGGGCCAGTCCCAGGTGCGGGCGCGGCCCCGCCCGTCCGGTCCCCGGTCCGGGGTCACCGGCAGCAGGCAGGTGTGTCCGCCGTGGACGAACGCGGTCGTCCACGAGCCGTGGACGTGCCAGAGCAGGATCCGCAGCACGCGCGCGGGCGTCCTGGCCCGGCCCTGCCCCATACCCCGGGGGGCAGGCGCCGGGATGGTGGGTGTCGGATGGTGGATGGTCATCGTGCCCCCAGGAGTTCGTCGACGGCGGTCAGGACGTCGTCGGAGGAGACGGAGTTCAGACAGGGATGCCCGGGTACGGGGCAGACCCGGGCTCGGGTGTCGGCGCAGGGCGCGAGCTGGTCTCCCAGGACGCGGACCGCGGTGCCGTGGGGCGCCCACGCGGAGGCGGGCACGACCGGGGAGAAGAGCGAGACCACGGGCGTGCCGACGGCGGCGGCCAGGTGGGCGGGGCCGGTGTTGCCCGAGACCAGAACGGCGGCGCGGTCGAGCACGTCGGCCAGTTCGGTGACGGTGGTGCGCCCGGCCAGATCCGCTGCGCCGTGCGCGGCGACCTCGCGGGCCGCCGCGGCCTCCTCCGCGGTGCCGGTGACCAGGACCCGGTGTCCGCGCTCGGCCAGCGCGGCGACGGTCTTGGCGGCCAGGGCGGGCGGCAGCTCCCGGGAGGGCGCGTCCGCGCCGACGTGGACCACCGCGTACCCGTCCGGCCCGGTCAGCTCCCGGGTGTCGGGCAGCGGTCGGCGCACGGCCAGGCGCCCGTCGTCCCCGGGGGGCGGCGGGTACCCGGCCGCCCTGGCCAGGGACAGCATCCGCTCGGCCTCGGGGATCCCGTGGGCCACGTGGTGGCGCACGTCGAGCAGACTGCCCGGGTAGTCCTCGCTGACGGCCGAGACTCGGGGCACCCCGGCCATGCGCAGGAGCAGGGCCAGCGGCAGCGGCGACTGGTGGAAGGAGGTCAGGAGCACGGCGGCGTCCGCGCCGAGGCCGGACAGGCGTTTCACGAGGCGGGTGACGTCGGCGGCGTCCACCGGCGGCGGGTCGGCGGCGATCCAGGGCGCGCACCAGGTCAGGACGTGGTCCACCCCCGGCAGCGTCGCGGCGGTCTCGGCGCCCCGGGGACCGGCGAGGTAGACGACCCGGTCGGCTCCGTGGGCGACGGCGCGCACGGCCGGTCCGGACAGCAGGACGTCCCCCATGCTGTCCAGGCGCGCCACGATCACGGTGCCCCCGCTCACGAGGCGTCCCTTCCGAGCAGGCGCAGGACGGCGGCCTCCAGGTCGGGCGCGGTCTCGGGCGCGGACCGGCACTCGGCGTCCAGGGTGGCGGCGGTGGGCACGAGCACCCCGCGCGCGCCCGCGGCCCGCGCGGCGTCCACGTCGGCGCCGATGTCGCCGACCAGCGCGCAGCGGGAGGCCGGTAAGCCCAGTTCGGCCGCGGCGGAGCGGACCATGCCGGGCGCGGGCTTGCGGCACCCGCAGCCGTCCTCCTCGCCGTGCGGGCACACGCGCCACACGTCGAAGGGGCCCAGCAGTTCCTCCACGCGCCGGTTGACCGCGTCCACCTGGTCGCGGGTGATCAGCCCGCGGGCGATGCCCGACTGGTTGCTGACCACACCGACGGCGAGTCCGGCGCGGCGGGCCAGGGCGAGCGCCCGTTCGGCCGAGGGCGTGGGCCGCACCTTGTCGGGGTCGCCGTTGTAGGGGACGTCCTCGACCAGGGTGCCGTCCCTGTCGAACAGCACGGCCGCCACTCCCACGCCGGGGCGCGCCCCGGCGTGGCGGATCTCGCCGCGCAGCCGCTGCCAGCAGGCCAGGGGCGGGATGAGCGCGCTGGTCACCAGCATGTCGGTGACCTCGTCGCGGGTGCCGGGTCCGCCGGAGATCCGGCGCCGGGCGAACGCGGCGGTGCGCGCGGCCCACAGCGCGGCGCACGCGGCGGCCGCGGCGCGGCGCCCGGTCAGGGCCGCTCCGGCGGCGCCCAGCAGGGCGGCCGTGGTCAGCGCGTGCCCGCGCAGCCCGCCGGGGCCCTCGCCGACCCGGCTGCGCCAGCCGCGCCCGTGCAGGCGGTCCATCAGCGCGTTGTCGGCGTTGCCGCGCTGGGCGGCCAGGCTCGCCCAGCGTCCGCCGCCGCGCAGCGGGTGCACGCACTCGCGCTCGCCGGGCACGAGGACGAACCCGGCGTCCACGACCCGCAGGGCCAGGTCGGTGTCCTCGCGGTAGGCGCGCGGGAAGCGGGCGTCGAAGCCGCCGACCTCCTCCAGGGCGCTCCTGCGGTAGGCCATGTCGGCGGTGATCCAGCGGGCGCCCTCCAGGGCCAGGGTGGCCCGTTCGGCGTCCGTGGGCCGGTGCCCGCGCGGGCGGGGCACGGTGATGCGGCCCTGGCTGGCGCCCACCTCGGCGGGCAGGTCGGCCAGGTCGGCGCACAGGCGCCGCGGCCAGTCCGCGGGCGGGGCCACGTCGTCGTCCAGGAAGGCGATCCATTCGGAGGCGCAGGCGTGCCATCCGGCCTGGCGTGCGGCGGCGGGGCCGCCTCCCCCGGTGCGCAGGACGCGCACCCGGGCGTGGTCGATCCCGGGTAGCGGCGCCGCGGTGTCGGTGGGCGGACGGTCGTCGACGACGACGATCTCCTCGGGCGCTTCCCGGGGCGGCGCGTCCAGGAGCGGCCTCAGGGCGCGGGGCAGGGTGTCGCGCCCCACGGTGGGCACGACCACGGAGTAGCGGGGAGCGCTCACCGGTGCGCCCCCTCGCCCGCGCGGCGGCGCACGACGAACGGGCCGATGGCCAGCAGGTCCACGGGCGCGGACCCGAAGCACTCCAGGGCGTCGCGCGGGGAGTCGACCATGGGCCGCCCGGCGGTGTTGAGGCTGGTGTTGACCAGGACCGGCAGGCCGCTGCGCTGCTCGAAGCGGTCCAGCAGGCGCGCGGTGAGCGGGTCGTCCCGCTCGGCCACGGTCTGGACGCGGGCGGTGCCGTCCACGTGCACCACGGCGGGCAGGCGCTCGCGCCAGTCGGGGTGCACCTCGTGGACGAAGAGCATGTAGGGGCTGGGCAGAGGCCCGCCGGAGAAGATCTCCGACGCCCTGTGCTCAGCCACCATCGGCGCGACGGGACGGAACTGCTCGCGCCCCTTCACCCGGTTGAGCCGTTCGAGGTTGTCGGGGTTGGACGGGTTGGCGAGCAGGGACCGGTGCCCCAGCGCGCGGGGCCCGTACTCCGAGGCGCCCTGGAACCAGGCCACCAGCGCGTCCCGCCCCAGTGCCTCGGCCACGGTGTCGGCCAGGTCGTCGGGGCGCTCGAACGCGACGTCGGCCTCGCGCAGGACCGCGTGCAGCTCGTCCTCGTCCCAGGAGCGGCCCAGGTCGGCCCCGGGCATGGGCGCCACCGAGTCCTCCACGAGCGAGGCCACGTGCAGGGCGCCGCCCAGCGCGGTGCCCGCGTCGCCGGAGGCGGGCTGCACCCAGACGCTCTCGAAGGGCCCCTCACGGGCGATGCGGCTGTTGGCGACGCAGTTGAGCGCGACCCCGCCCGCCATCGTCAGGCACGGGCGTCCAGTCTGCTCGTGCAGCCAGCCGACGACGGCCAGGAGGGTCTCCTCCATGGCGGCCTGCACGCTGGCGGCCAGGTTCGCGTGCTCCTTGGAGGGCTCCCGCCCCGGCTCGCACGGGTCGGCGAGGGAGTTCCAGTCCAGGCCCGAGGCGCGGACCAGGCCGTCGCCCTCGTAGCGCACGCACTTGCGCACCGCGTCGAGCATGGTGGGCTCGCCGTAGGAGGCCAGGGCCATCACCTTGTACTCGTCGCTGGAGCGGTGGAAGCCCACGTGCTCGGTGAGCTCCTCGTAGACCAGCCCCAGGGACTCGGGCAGCGGCTGGCGGGCCAGCACCTCCAGCCTCCCGCCGGTGTAGACGCCCGCCAGGTGCGAGGTGCTCTCTCCGCGGCCGTCGGCCACGAAGACCGCGCACTCACCGCCCCCGGCCTCGGGCGGGGCGGCGAGCCCCGCGGAGGCCGCGTGCGCGACGTGGTGGGGGACGTAGCTGATCTTGGCCGGGTCCAGGCCCGGCAGCGCGGTGGCCAGGAAGTGCGGCACGCGCTCGACGTAGAACAGGCGCAGGCGTTCCCAGCCGCGGTCCTGTCCGGGCCCCTCGGGGTCGGCCAGGGCGGGGTCGTAGGAGTAGGTGACCGCGTCCAGGTCGGTGGGGCGCAGCCCCGCACGCTCCAGGCACCAGCGCATCGCCTGCTCCGGCAGCTCCCACGTGGAGAAGGGCACCGCGGCCTTGCCGTGCTTGCGCCGCGAGAACCGCTCCTCCTCCGCCGCCGCGACCGTACGGCCGTCGACGACGATCGCCGCTGCCGGGTCGTGGAAGACGGCGTTGACACCGAGGACACGCATGTAACCGCTCCCTCCTCAGGCTGGGGTTCGGAACTCAGACGCCGAACGCACTCACTCGACTACCAGCAGCAGCGACGCCTAAACATCCACCACAGGCGACCGGAACCCCCTCACCAGCCCCGACGCGCGCGTGTGGGCTACTCCGGGTCCGCCGCCCGTGCACCCGCCGTTCGTCCGGCGGCGATGGAGAAGCCGTCATGTTTGCCCCCACGGATGCGGGCTATGGGAGGGGTGAGAACTGGAGAGGCACGACCGACACGAAAGGAGCAGGACCATGGTGGTGCGAACCATCGACCAGGTGATGAGCAGCCCGGTCCGCACGGTCTCGCCGGACACGTCCCTGCGTGAGGCGGCGGAGATCATGCGCGACGCCGACGTGGGCGACGTCGTCGTGACCCAGGACAGGCGGATCATGGGCATCCTGACCGACCGCGACATCGTGGTGCGCTGCGTGGCCGAGGGCGCCGACCCCGGTCAGCACAGCGTCAGCGACGTGTGCAGTTCGGAGGTGGCCACCGTGCCGCCGCAGAGCGGGATCGCCGACGCGGTGCACGTCATGCGCACCAACGCGGTGCGCCGCCTTCCCGTCGTGGACGGCGACCGCGTCGTGGGCGTGGTGTCCATGGGCGACCTGGCTCGGACCGTGGACGAGGACTCGGCGCTGGCCGACGTCAGCGCCGCCGACCCCAACCGCTGAGGCACCGGTGGGAGAGACGCCGCCGTCCGGCCACGGGGGCCCGGACGGGGGCGGGGTCCCCGACACGGGCGGACGACCGTCCCTGCTGGCGCTGCGGGCGCTGGGGCTGGGCGACTTCGCCACGGCCGTTCCCGCGCTGCGCGCGCTGGAGCGGGCGCTGCCGTCCTGGCGCCGGACCCTGGCGGGTCCCTCCTGGTACCGGCACCTGGTCGCGCTGGCCGGGCTGGACTGGGCGGTCCTGCCGACCGAGCCGCTGCGCGCGCCCGACACCGGCGCCCCGGACCTGGCCGTCAACCTGCACGGCCGGGGTCCGCAGAGCACGGCGGCCCTGGCCGCCCTGACGCCGGTGCGGCTGTGGACGCACGGCCACCCGTCCGCCCCGCAGTGGCCGGGACCGGGATGGCCCGAGGAGGTCCACGACGCCGAGATCTGGTGCCGTCTGCTGCGCTCGCACGGTGTGGCGGCCGACCCGGACGACCTGCGGTGGCCGAGTCCTCCGGAGGGGAGTGGCGCGGTGGTCGAGGGGGACACCGCGATCGTCCACCCGGGGGCCGCCTCCGAATCGCGCCGGTGGCCCGCGGAGCGTTTCGCGCGGGTGGCCGGAGAGCTGGCGGCCTCGGGGCTGCGGGTGCTGGTGACCGGCTCACAGAACGAGACCGCGCTGGCCGAGCGGGTGGCCGAGGCCGCCGGACTCGGCGACCGGGCGGTGCTGGCCGGGCGCACGTCCCTGGACCTGCTGGCGCGGCTGGTCAGCCAGGCCCGGCTGGTGGTGTGCGGGGACACCGGGATCGGCCACCTGGCCACCGCCTACGGCACGCCGTCGGTGCGCCTGTTCGGGCCGGTCTCCCCGCAGCTGTGGGGCCCGCGGGTGGACCGGGAGATCCACGCGTGCCTGTGGGCGGGCCGCCCGGGCGATCCGCACTCCGCCACGCTGGACCCGGGTCTGGACGCGATCGGCGTCGAGGAGGTCGTCGCCGCGTGCCGGACCGTGCACGCCTCCGGCCGCCCCACCGCCGAGGATGCCGTCCGCGGTTCCTGAGTTCTGCTCCGAGAGCGTCCGCCGACAGGTGCAGCGTCCGCCGCTTGGTGTTGGGTGTGGACTGGCCGAAAACGTTGCTGGTGTGACGCAAAGTGCCCTACCGGCGAACCCTGCCGGTCAGGAGTCGGCGCTCTCGGACGGGCCCTCCGCCTTGGGGCGCGCGCGCAGGTGCGCGCGCTCACCCTGTCTGCCGAACAGGCTGAGGAACTCGACGGCCCCGGTGTCGGCGGAGCCGAACCAGTGCGGCACGCGGGTGTCGAACTCGGCCGCCTCGCCCGGGGTGAGCACCAGGTCGTGCTCGCCCAGGACGACCCGCAGCCGCCCGTTGAGGACGTAGAGCCACTCGTAGCCCTCGTGGGTCTGCGGGTCGGGTTCACTCGGACGGTCGCTGGCCGGGATCACCAGCTTGTACGCCTGGATGCCGCCGGGACGGCGGGTCAGGGGCAGCATGGTCATGCCGTGGTGGGTGACCGGCCGCAGGTGGATGCGCGGGTCGCCGGTGGGCGGCGCGTCCACGAGTTCGTCGAGGGTGACACCGTACGCCCTGGCCAGCGGAAACAGCAGTTCGAGGGTGGGACGGCGAGAACCCGACTCCAGCCGGGACAGGGTGCTCACCGAGATGCCGGTCACCGCCGACAGGTCGGACAGCGTGGTCTCCTTCTGCTTGCGCAGCGCGCGCAGCCGGGGTCCGACCGCGTCGAGCGCGTGGTCGAGGTCGTCTTCCATACCGCCATTTTGCCATACCGGCAACAAAGATTGCGTGAACCGGCGAGGGGTCGCATGGTGGGGCATGGAGGTGATCGCTGTGAACGATCAGTTGGAGAGCGGTTACGACGCGGTGGTGGTCGGCGGTGGCGCGGCCGGGCTGAACGGGGCCCTCATGCTGGCCCGGGCGAGGCGCTCGGTGGCGGTGGTCGACTCGGGCGCCCCGCGCAACGCGCCCGCGGCGGGTGTGCACGGGCTGCTGGCCCGGGAGGGCATGTCCCCAGCCGAGCTGCTGGAGCGGGGCCGGGCGGAGGTGCGCGGCTACGGCGGCCACGTGACCACCGGGGACGTCGTCGCCGTGACCCGCGACGGCGGCGGGTTCCGGGTGGAGCTGGCCGACGGCCGCGACGTGCGCGCGCGTCGGATCCTGGTGACCACCGGACTGGTGGACGAACTGCCGGACGTGGCGGGCGTGCGGGAGCAGTGGGGCGCGGGCGTGGTGCACTGCCCGTACTGCCACGGCTGGGAGGTGCGCGACCGGGCCATCGGCGTGCTGGCCAGCGGACCGATGGCGGTGCACCAGGCGCTGCTGTTCCGCCAGTGGAGCGAGGACGTCACGCTCTTCACCCACACCATGCCCTCGCCGGGCGAGGAGGACGCGGAGAAGCTGGCCGCCCGCGGCATCCGCGTGGTCGAGGGCGAGGTGGCCTCACTGGAGACCGCCGACGGCCGGATCACGGGGCTGCGGCTGGCGGACGGCACGGTGGTCGGCCGGGAGGTGGTGGTCGTCGGAACGCGGATGGTGGCGCGCGCCTCCTTCCTGGAGACGCTCGGCCTGCGGGTACGGGAGCACCCGATGGGGGTCGGCGAGTACGTCCCCACCGACGAGGGCGGCCGCACCGACGTGCCCGGGGTGTGGGCCGCGGGCAACGTCACCGACCTGACCGCCCAGGTCGGCGCCTCGGCGGCGTCGGGCGCCGCCGCCGGGGCCCAGGTCAACGCCGACCTGGTCAACGAGGACACCCGCCGGGCGGTCGCCGCCCACCGGGACGCCTTCTCGGCCGAGTCCGAGGCGCGTGTGAGCGAACTGGTGGCGGGCGAGCGCGGCCACGGCCTGTGAGTTCCGGGAAGGGGAACGGCGTGTCCGAGGATGTCGACAGGGCCTGGTCACCTCCGATTCCAGGACCATGACGGCCGACCACGGCGGCCGCGAGGCCACCCCGCACGACTCCGCGGCGCGGGCCCGCAGACGCCCGTGGCCAGCGTTCCCCCACGGCGTACCGCGCCGCGGGGGAACGCCTCCCGCCGCACGGCGGGGCACGTCCGCGAGGGATGCCCTAGCCTGGCGGCGTGCACCACGACAACGAGGACGCCGGAAACGGGGACTCCGGAGACGATCGAAACCCCGAGGTCGCCCACCTCCTGGTACGGGTGCCCGCAGCCAACGCCTCGCGGCGCTGCTCGGCATGCCAGGACATCACCGAGGGCAGCCGTCAGTCGCGGGACCGGTTCGTGTGCAAGGCGCCCGGGTGCGGGTATGCGGCGCACGCCGACACCAACGCCGCACGCAACGTCGAGCATGCGGTGAAGCAGCAAGCGCCCCGGGACATTGTGGGTGCCAGGACGTGGAGCCCTCGCCGCCAGGCGGGCTGAGAAACGTCAACCACCAGCGGACGGATCAGTTCCGTGTGCTGGATCCTTTCGCCTTCGAGCGGAAGAGGATGTCAAAACATCGGGTTCTTCGCCCTGCTGGCCTACACGCCCTTCCCACTGGGACTGGACGAGATGGGCCTGGGGTTCACCTTCTTCGGCTGGGGTCTGGCGGTCGCCGTGACCTCGGTCTTCGTGGCCCCGGTGCTCACCCGCCGGTGGCCGCGCACGCGGGTGCTGTGGACCACGCTGCTCCTGCTGGCCGTGGACCTGGTCGCCGCGGGTGCGCTCATCTCCTCCACGGCGGGGCTGATCACCAGCATCGTGCTGGGCGGCCTCCTGCTGGGAGTGCTCAACACGGTGCTGACCGAGTGCGTGATGGAGGCCAGCGACCTGCCGCGCTCGGTGGCGTCCTCGTCCTACTCGACGGTGCGCTTCCTCGGCGGCACCGCCGCTCCCCCGGCCGCCTCCGCGCTCGCCGCGGCCCTGTCCCCCGGCGCGCCGATGTACGCGGCGGCGGGGTCGGTGGCGCTGGCCGCGGGGATCGTGCTCGTGGGCCGCAGGGCGCTGCGCAGGGTCGACGACGGCCCCGAGTCCGCGCGGGCCGAGGCCGAGGCGATCACCACGGGAGAGTGAGCGCCGGTCCGCGGCGCGGTCAGCGCCCGGCCGCCTCGACGAGGAAGCGGTGCACCGTGCACGTGAGCGGCCTCCCACGCGCCATGTTCCGGTGGAGCCGCAGCAGCGGCCCGCGGTGGGTGGGTGCGTCGAAGCCCGGCACCTGCCACGGGACCATGCGCAGGTAGGACACGAGCGCGCCGACGTCATGGAAGCGGCGCAGGGTCCGGGCCTGACGAGCGCGGGTGACGGCCAGTCCCGCTCCCTCCAGGCCCGCGACCGCCGCGTCGAGGTTCCAGTGCGCGTCCCGGTCCGGGGGCGGCCCCTCCAGGAGGGCGCTGAGTTCGCGCCCGTCATCACTGCCGACCTGCTGGGTGACGAAGACGCCGCCGGGGGCCAGGACCCGCCCGACCTCGGCGGGGTCGTAGGCCTCGTGGCGGTCGAGCACCGCGCCGAACGCTCCGGAGGGCAGGGGCAGGCTTCCGTCGGGGCCAGGCTCGACCACGTCCACCGCCAGGGCCGCGAGCCTGCGGCGCGCGACGGGGACGTTCGGCGGCCAGCCCTCGGTGGCCCGGGAACCGGGCGGCAGCGGGGCCAGGGACGAGAGGAGTTCACCTCCCCCGGTGCCCAGGTCCAGGACGGGCGCCCGCGTGGCGCGCACGAGCTGCCCGGCGCGCTCCTCGTAGGACCAGGGCAGCGGGTCCTCGGTCATCCTTCCGTCCAGGAACCGGAAGTCCCACCCGGAGGTCGGCCGTCGCGCGGCCTCCTCCACCAGGTCGTCGAAGTCGCGCACCGATCCCCGCCCTCTCGTGGTCACCCGGCCATTGTGCGCACCCGGCGGAGCGGGTTCAACCGAATAACGACGGAGCGCGACCTCGGAGTCGACCACGGGCGTACGCGGTCGATACCGAACGCGGATGTGGCGGGGCGGCGGTCTCCCTAGGCTCGTGGCCATGACCGAACAGAAACGCTCCGCTCTCGGCCTGTCATGGACCGTCATGATCGTGCTGGCCCTGCTCGCGGCGCCCCGCGTGATCCTGCACGACCTCGACATCATCCAGGAGGGAACGCTCGTCAACGCCCTGTTCGTGTTCGTCCCCCCGCTCGTGTGGGTGGTGGTGGCCGTCCTGACCCGGGCGCCGAACCCGTTCCTGACCCTGCTGGTGGTCGGGCTGCTCTACGGCGTCCTCCTCGCCCTGGGGCACCAGGTGCTGTGGAACACCGCCTGGGAGGGGGACCCCCCGACGCTCGGCGGCAACCTCAGCGACCTGCCGCCCGCCGCGCACGCGATCATCATCCGCGGCTTCTCGGTGGTGAGCAGCCTGTTCACCGGGGCGGCCGTCGGCGCCGTCACCGGTCTGGTCGCCTGGGGGATCGGCAAGCTCGTGCCCGCCCGCTCCAGCGTCTCCTGACGCGCGGACCCCGCTCAGATGGCCTCGCGGCGCTGGAGGTAGGAGAAGGCCCCCCAGCCCGGCAGGACCGGCAGCCAGAAGGTCAGCAGCCGGAACAGCAGCACCGCGGGCAGCGCGACGGCGGCGGGGACGCCCGCCACCGTGGTCAGACCGCCGATCAGGGCGGCCTCCACCGCGCCCAGGCCTCCGGGCGTGGGCGCGGCCGAGCCGATCGCGTTGCCCGCCAGGAACACCACCGCGACCGCCACCAGGCTCACCCGGGCGCCCGGGTCGGCGAAGGCCAGGACCGAGAACTGTAGGCACAGCACGAACGCCGCGGTGATCAGCAGCGTTCCACCGAAACCCAACAGCAGGCTGGACGGGCTCTGGAGCATGTCCAGCAGCCGTGGCAGCACCCCGCGCAGGTAGGGGCGAATCCGGGCGCTGAGGGCGTGCCGCAGCCGGGGCAGCAGCAGGACCACCCCCACCACGGCCGTCCCGGCGATGCTGATCACGACGACGGTCGGGGAGGGCGTGAACCCGGTCCAGTACGAGGTTCCGGTGAGGTAGGCGCACACCAGCAGCAGCGGCACGTGCACCAGGAACCCGACCAGCTGGGTGAGGCCCACCGCGGACAGGGCCAGGGAGGTCGAGACCCCCTGCCTGGTGGCGAACCGGGTGTTGATCGCGAGCGACCCCAGCCCGGCGGGGGCGGCGATGCGCACGAACGACCCCGCGTACTGGACCATGACGGTGCGCCACCACGGCAGCGGCGCGGGCACGAAGCCGATGAGGATCATCGCGGCGGAGAGCGTGCACACCACCGACGCGGCGAGCGCGGCCAGCGTCCACCCGAGGTCGGCCTGGCCGATGGCGGTGAAGTCCACGCCGGTGAGCTGGTACAGCAGCACCAGGCCGACGACGGTGGCGACGATGACGCTGACCACGGTGCGTGGACGCATCCGCTCCAGGCGGGCGGGTTCGGAGGGCGCCTCCGGGGCGATGCGCACCACGCGCTCGCGCAGCCTGGCCAGGAGTCCGCGGTCCCCGCGCAGGCCCCGGCGCAGCGCGTAGGGCAGACCGGGGGGTTGCAGGAAGGGCAGGACCGCGGCCGTGGCGGTCACGCCCAGCGCGCGCACCGCCGAGTCCACGGCGCGCCCGCTCCCCACCCGCATGGCCAGCAGGGTGAGCATGGCGGCCTGGTCCAGGGCGACCTGGAGTTGGGGGGCGGCCACGCCGCCGCGGTCCAGGCCGGTGAGGAGGACCGCCGCCTCACGGGGACCCGCCGGGATGGGCGGGACTGTGGTTTCGGAGGTGTCGGCCGGTGCGGAGGTGTCCTCTGAGGCGGAGAGGTCAGCTGTGCCCGAAGGATGGCCCAGGACTCCGACGGTGGCGCCGTTGACGTTGCCGTGGACGAGCCGGTGGCGGTGCAGCAGCCCGAGTTCGCGCCAGCACAGGTCGATCAGCTCGTCGGTGAGCTCCTCGTCGTCGAGTGCGTCCAGCGCGCGGAAGTCGGGCAGCTCGCGGACCAGCAGGACGGTGCCGGGCCCGAGTTCGCCGACGGCCAGGACGCGGGGGACGGCGGCCCCCGCCTGCCGGGCCGAGAAGCTCATCAGCGCGGCGTGCTCGGCGCGGCGGCGGACGCCGTAGAGCATCCGGGGGGCCACGGGGCCGCGCAGGAACAGCAGGTCGCGCAGACGCCGCCAGAACCCGGCGGTGTTCTCGGAGCTGAGCACGACCAGCTCCACCCGGCGGCCGTCGTCGAGCTCGGCCAGGTGGCGGGGGTTGCCCTCCTCGTCGTCGTCCGCGCGGGAGACGCCGGTGGCGGACAGCCCGAACCTGCGCAGCTCGGCGTCCAGGCCGTTGTCGGTCTGCGGCGGCGGCCTCTCCCCCAGCGCGTACCGGACCAGGGCGGCGCAGGTGAGGCCGGCCAGGACGGTCAGGACGAGGGCGAGGACGCTGGTGACCCCGGCCAGCAGGGCGCAGACCGCGACGGTGGTGTTGCCCGCCCACAGGACCGAGCGGACCCGCGGCAGCCCGGTGGGCATGGTGCGGACGAAGGCCAGGACGGCGGCCACGTAGCCGAGGGTGGCACTGGTGAAGACGTCGTCGGGGGCGAGCGCGTCGGGGAACCGCTCCGGGCCGATCAGCGCGAAGAGGCTGGCGTTGATCAGCGAGGCGAGGGTGTACGCGGCGATCCCGGCGGCGACCGGCCGGACCAGGGAGCGCCGCCGCCCGGTGAACAGCGTGCGCAGGACGACGTAGCTGACGAGGACGATCAGCAGGAGGTTGGCGCCCGCGGCGACGAGCAGGAGCAGGCCGGTGGGCAGCAGCGCGCGGAGCCGGTCGGGGTCGGTCCCCTCCACACCGTCGGTGGCCACGCGGACGGCGATCATGATCGCCGCCACCACGAGCAGGCCGACCGCTCCCGTGAGGAGGTCGACGGGCCTGCGCGGGGCTCGCGGTGTTCGGAGGTCCGGCGCGGGGGTCTCGTCGGTTCGCGTTGTCACACTCCCAAGACTGCCCGACTCCGCGGGGGCCGGGTACCAGGGGCGGCGCGTTTCGCGGGACCGGCCGCGCTCAACCCGTGGCGAGGTCGGGGATCTGGTCCAGCCCGATCCGCGGGGCCGCGGGCAGCGGACGGGGCTCCCCCGTGCTCTCGAAGGACTGGAGGAGGTAGGCCACCAGGCGGCGCGAGGAGGCGGCGGCCGCCTCGGGCGGGCCGGAGGCGGCCCCGCAGTTGGCCAGGAGCAGCAGCGTGAGGTCCTCCAGAGCGAAGTCGGGGCGCAGTCGCCCGGCCGCCTTCGCCCGGCGGATGAGTTCGGTGAGGCCGCGTTCGGCGCGCTCGCGCTTCTCCTCGAAGGGGACCGCACCGGGAAAGGCGCTGAGGAACGCGCCGGTGAAGCCCCGGTCGGCGGCCTGCATCGCGCACACCCGCTCGACGGCCGTGCAGAAGCCCCGCCAGGGGTCCGGGTCGGCGAGGGCGTCGTCGACGTGGGAGGCACAGTCCGACAGCTGGTCGGCGAACACCTCGGTGACCAGGGACTCGCGGGTGGGGAAGCGGCGGTAGAGGGTGGCGATCCCCACCCCGGCCCGGCGGGCGATGGCGGACATCGGCACGTCGATCCCGCGTTCGGAGAAGGCCGCGCGGGCCGCCTCGACGATGCGGTGGCGGTTGTGCAGCGCGTCGGCGCGCAGGCTCGGGGCGTCGCCGCCGGGCGCGGCACGGGGCGTTCGGGCTGGCATGCCCACCACCTTACGACGGCCGGGCGCCCCGCCCGGAGTGCCGGGGCGGGGCCGGGCGGGCTGTGCCGGGGCCGCCTACTCGGGCGGCGCGAGCAGTCCGCGCTCGTAGGCGCGCACGAGGTTGCGCGGCACGAGGTACTCGCGGCCGCGGATGTGGACGCGCGCCAGGTCGGGGGTGGCGGCCTTCCACTGGGAACGGCGCGTGCGGGTGTTGGACCGCGACATCCTGCGCTTGGGTACGGCCATCGGGTCCTGCCTTCTTCTCGGGTGGTTCGGGGCGGGGCGCCGGGCCCCGCCTCGCGTTCTGTCGGTCAGCCCCTGCGCTGGTAACGGCGCTGGAAGCGCTCCACGCGGCCCGCCGTGTCCACCACGCGGGCGTTGCCCGTGTAGAAGGGGTGGCTGGCGCTGGAGATCTCGACGTCGATCAGCGGGTAGGTACGGCCGTCGCTCCACTCGATGGTCTTGTCGCTGGTGGCGGTGGACCTGGTGAGGAAGGAGAAGTCGGCCGCGCGGTCGCGGAAGACGACCGGCTGGTAGTCGGGGTGGATTCCCTGCTTCATGTGTGCCCCCTTGGGGTGGTCGTTGGGCGCGGTGGTCCGCCCGCTCAGCGCTCCTCGCGGAACTCGACGTGGCGGCGGACGCGCGGGTCGTACTTCTTCAGGGTGAGCCGGTCGGGCGTGTTGCGCCGGTTCTTGCGGGTGACGTAGGTGAAGCCCGTCCCCGCGGTCGACTTGAGCTTGATGATCGGCCGAATCTCGTTGCGTGCCATGGATGCCTCCTCGGGTGTTCCCACGCGTTACAAGTCGATGATAACCGTTTTCATTCCCGATTCGACCAGGCCGTCTCCCACCTGTGGACAACCCTTGCCCAGGCCGTCCCGACGGGGCTCAACCGCCGGATCCGCCGCGGACCGGACGCCAGTACTGGCGGTCCCCCTCGCCGCGCACGACCCAGTCGAGCTCTTGCCCGAGGTAGGCGCCGAGGTCCGCATCCGCGCCGGAGTCCGGTGGAGGAGAGGCGGACGTGCAGCCGGCGAGCAGGAGGAGTACCGGCGTGGCGGCCGCGGCGAGCCCGGTCGTGAGGCGCGGGGATCGATCCGGGAGTGGAAGACGTGATCGCATGCGTTTTTCCTTTGTCGAGCCGCGGTCGTGTACGAGGTGCGGCGGCGGTTGACGGGGTGTTCCTGGCTGGGTGCACCGAGGTGCTCGATCAGGCAGCAACCTCGACCGGCCGGTGCGGGGACCCCAGCTTCCGATCCCGTGGGTCTCGGCGTCCAGGAGCCGGTGATGGCGGAAGGTGAGTGCTCGGGCGTCCCCGGTGCGGAATCGAGACGTCGCTGGCTGCCGTCCGCGCTGATCAGGTGGATCCGCTGCATGCCGTGCCTGCTCGCGGCGACCTCGATGCTGTCCGATCCGAGCGGGAACCGGACCGGCATGCCGGAGCTCTGCACGTGCCGGTCGCCCACGTCTGGTCCTGTCCGGGGGACGGGACGGGAGGGAACACCGCCACGAGGCCCATTTAGCATGCCCATGCCAAATAAAGTAGCACACGCATGCCAAAAAATGACTAGGATGGTGTCATGCCTAAGAGAGTCGACCCGGATGTCCGCCGGGAGCACGTCGCCGACGCCGTGATCGACGAGATCGCCGCGCATGGGCTCCGCTCGGTGACCCTCGCCCGGATCGCCGCACGCACCGGCTTGGCCATCGGGAGCATCCGGTACTACTTCGGCGACACCGTCCGCGAGGTCATGCGCTTCACACTGGGCGTCCTCATGCAGCGCGCCGCGCGCCGCGACGCGACGATGTCCGACGACCCGGTGACACGGATCGTGGAGGTGATCGCCTTCGCCGCGCCGACCAGCGAGCAGGAGCGCAAGGAGAACATCGCCCTCGTCGAATACCGCGTCATGGCGCGCACGGACCCGGAGCTTGCGGCCGACATCGCTGCGACGTCCCTCGCGGGCGCGGATGTGGTCCGCTCACTGCTGCGCGAGGCACTGGCTGACCGCGCTGTCGACGAGGAGGCGCTGCACCGCGAGGCGCTCCTGCTGTTCGCCCTGATCGAGGGCTTCTCGTTCAG
Organism: Nocardiopsis synnemataformans; assembly: GCF_965343085.1. Classification (NCBI taxonomy): domain Bacteria; kingdom Bacillati; phylum Actinomycetota; class Actinomycetes; order Streptosporangiales; family Nocardiopsidaceae; genus Nocardiopsis; species Nocardiopsis synnemataformans. Next base: position 119,143 of record NZ_CBDRFA010000018.1, read on the forward strand.
TTCGGCGCTGTTCTCCGCCCCGTTGCACGAGACGGACGTCCGTGCCGCCGTGACGGCGACCATGCAACGTCTGCGCGACGCCTGTCCGTCTTCCGACAAAGCCGTCAAGGGAGCGGCTGGAGATCCTGCGGCCGCCGAGGAGTCACGGAGCTACAGCTAGCACGCCATCCACACAACGCTCATGTCCGAGCGCGGCTGTGGTCACGGCGACAGGCGTTCCGGGGGCCTTCGCTCCGGCTCGTGTCCGGCGCCCGGGAGCCGGAGCCCGCGGCCCCCTCCGCACGCGAAACGCCGGTGCCGCCGTGGGGTTCCGCGGCGGCACCGGCGTTGGGACGGTCCCTCTCCGGTCGGCGACCGGTCCACCGGGACCGTCAGGACCGTCAGGACCGTCAGGACCGTCAGGACCGTCAGGACCGTCAGGCGACGACCTTGCCCTCGGCGCGCTTCTCCACCACACGCTCGGCGCGCAGGCGGCGGGCCTCGTCGGGGTCCAGGACCGGGGCGGCCGTCAGCAACTGGCGGGTGTAGTCGCTGCTGGGATTCTCGTACACCGCGTCG